>NZ_DERI01000026.1:186921-194541 GCF_002362375.1 Maribacter sp. UBA3344
TTTTGAGCGTTTCCTAAATCCGGATCGTGTAAGTATGCCCGATATCGATATTGACTTTGATGACGAAGGGCGAAGTCGGGTTATGGACTACGTAATTGACAAGTATGGATCTAACCAGGTAGCACAGATTATTACCTATGGTACCATGGCCGCGAAATCATCTATTCGAGATACGGCTAGAGCGCTTGATCTACCTTTAGGTGATGCGGACCGTATGGCGAAGTTGATCCCGAACATGTCCAAGCTGAAAAAAATTATCGGCATTGATGAAAAGGTACTCCGAAGCAAATTCAACAGTGAAGAACTCGAGAAGATAAACGAGCTTTTGAACATTTCCGAAGGCGACGGATTAGAATCTGAAACCTTAAACCAAGCGTACGTATTGGAAGGCTCTGTACGTAACACCGGTATTCACGCCTGTGGGGTTATCATTACACCAGATGATATAACCAAGTTCGTACCCGTGGCGCTTGCCAAAGATTCGGAAATGTACTGTACCCAATTTGACAACTCAGTAGTAGAAAGCGCAGGGTTGTTGAAAATGGATTTTTTGGGACTAAAAACGTTGACCTTAATTAAGGATACCGTTAAAATCGTAAAAGCCAAACATGGTGTTGAGCTAGACCCGGAGAATTTTCCGCTGGATGATGAAAAAACCTATGAACTTTTCCAACGTGGTGAAACGGTAGGTGTATTCCAATATGAATCTCCCGGAATGCAGAAACACATGAGATCCCTAAAACCAACGGTTTTTGCCGATCTTATTGCCATGAACGCCTTGTACCGTCCTGGTCCTATGGAATACATACCAAGTTTCATTGCCCGTAAACACGGCACCGAAGAAATTGTATATGACCTTGACGCTTGTGAAGAATACCTAGCGGAAACTTATGGCATTACAGTTTATCAAGAGCAAGTGATGCTCCTATCGCAAAAACTGGCAGACTTTACTAAAGGTGAAGCCGATGTATTGCGTAAGGCAATGGGTAAAAAACAGAAGCACGTACTAGATAAAATGAAGCCAAAGTTCATTGAACAAGCTTCAGCAAAAGGACATGCCGTAGATAAATTGGAAAAAATTTGGAAAGACTGGGAAGCGTTTGCAGCCTATGCCTTTAACAAATCGCACTCCACTTGCTATGCCTGGATCGCCTACCAAACTGCATATTGTAAAGCCCACTACCCTGCCGAGTATATGGCGGCGGTACTGAGTAACAACATGAACGATATTAAACAGGTTACATTTTTCATGGAAGAATGTAAGCGTATGGGCTTAGATGTACTTGGACCAGATGTAAACGAATCTTACTACAAATTTGCCGTAAACGATGCCGGTGCGGTTCGTTTTGGTATGGGAGCGGTAAAAGGCGTTGGTCGTGGTGCCGTTGAAACCATAGTTGAAAACAGAAAAGATGTAGGTCCTTATAAATCTGTATTCGATTTTGCCAAACGAATAGACCTACGTGCAGCCAATAAAAAAGCATTTGAGAACCTTGCCGTTGCAGGTGGCTTCGATTCTTTTGGTACTACACATAGGGCACAATATTTTCATGATGAAGGTGACGGCATTACATTCCTTGAAAAAGTCATTAAATACGGTGCAAAGTATCAAGAAAACGAAAATTCTTCACAAGTAAGCCTTTTTGGTGACGCCAGTGAGGTTCAAATACCGGAACCCGTTGTACCACCTTGCGAAGAATGGGGAACCATGGAAAAACTCCGTCGAGAAAAAGAAGTGGTAGGTATCTATATATCCGGACACCCTTTGGACGATTTTAAAACGGAAATCAAAGCTTTTTGTAACGCAAATGTTGGCTGCGTAAACGATTTACCCACGTATGTAAACAGAGAACTTACGTTTGCAGGAGTCATTACAGATGTACAGCATAGGGTTTCTAAAAATGGTAAAGGCTGGGCTGCGTTTACCATGGAAGATTACACGGACTCTTTTGAATTTAGAATATTTGGTGAGGAATACCTGAAATTTAGACATTTCTTAATGATCAATTCCTTCGCGTATGTAAAACTCTATGTACGAGATGGATGGACAAATAAGGATACGGGAAAGAAAGGAGACCCAAGAATGCAATTCAATAGCTTTATGTTATTACAAGAGGTCATGGAAACCTATGCCAGAAAACTGACCATTAAACTTAATATTGCCGAGTTAAAAGAAGAAAAAGTCAGGACCTTAAAAGACACCTTTGACAACCATAAAGGAGACCATGCCATTAAATTTATTGTCTACGAAATGGAAGAAAAAATTAAGGTGAATTTGAACAGTAGAAGACAAAAAGTACAAATTTCGAGCGAATTATTACAACTTTTAGAGCAACAAGACGTTCATTTTAAGCTCAACTAAATAATGTAATTATGGAGTATTAGGCTAAGAATATGCGTTTTACAAACATCATTACTGCAAATTATAACTTTTATTTAGCAGTAAAATGTAAGAAAATAGCCCTAAAAATTGATAAATTAGCTTGATACCCCTATAGGCAAAACGAATTGTTGGCCCGTAAGGAAACAGAAGAATAATTGACTAAATTTGCATAATCAATAAAAGTAAATAAAATGGCATTAGAAATAACAGATGCTACTTTTGACGAGGTAGTTTTAAAAAGCGATAAACCTGTAGTAGTAGATTTTTGGGCAGCATGGTGCGGTCCTTGTCGTATGGTAGGTCCTATCATAGACGAAGTTAGTACTGAATATGACGGCAAAGCTGTTGTTGGCAAGGTTGATGTAGATGCAAATCAAGAGTTTGCTGCAAAATATGGTGTACGTAATATACCAACAGTTTTAGTTTTTAAAGACGGCGAGATAGTAAGTAGACAAGTAGGTGTATCACCTAAGAAAGTGTACACAGACGCTATTGACGCAGCTTTGTAAGCAACTGTATCACGTTATAATAAAATAAGTTAGGAGAGCCGGCATTTGCCGGCTCTTGTTATTTGCAGTAATTTTAATTCTTTCCATTTATATAGTTCAGTCGTCTTCACTATCTTTAGTAATGTGAATCTACAATCAGAATTAAACAAATCGTCGTTATTCTCCAATTTAGAGCTACTTGCCAATCAAGTTGTAGAAGGCTTTATAAGTGGAATACACCGCAGTCCGTTCCATGGGTTTTCTGCGGAATTTGCGGAACATAAAATCTATAACAATGGCGAAAGTACCAAGCATATAGATTGGAAACTATTTGCCAAAACAGACAAGCTGTACACCAAGAGATATGAGGAAGAGACCAATTTAAGATGCCACATGATCTTGGATAACTCTGCTTCTATGTATTATCCTGAGGTAGACAATTTAAGTATTGACAATTTAAATAAAATTGGTTTTAGCGTCTTGAGTATAGCAGCGTTGATGAACGTACTTAAAAGACAACGAGATGCTGTTGGCCTTAGCATATACTCCGATGCTTATAACTATTACGCCCCTGAAAAAGGCAGCGAACGTCATTTTCAGATGCTTTTAGCCCAGTTAAGTAGTGTGGGTATGGCAAAGAATCCACCTAAGGAGACCAAAACATACACCTACTTACATCAGATTGCAGAGAATATTAAGCGTAGAAGCCTTATTTTTTTGTTTACCGATATGTTTCAAACCGAAAAAAATGATGCAGAATTGTTTGAAGCGCTACGTCATTTAAAATATAATAAGCATGATGTGGTACTTTTTCACCCAATGGATAAACAGCGAGAAATCTTCTTCAATTTTGAAAACACCCCCAAGAGATTTGTCGATGTAGAAACTGGAGAACATTTAGACCTCTATGCAGACAACATAAAAGAAGCTTATAATGAACGGGTTACAAATTACTTAAATGATATAAAAATGAAATGTGCCCAATATAAAATTAAATATGTGGACATAGATATACACCGAGATTTCTCTACAGTGCTGAATACTTTTCTTGTGGAGAGAAATAAGTTTCTCTAGTTTGAAAAAAAATAAAGAAAAATGTTTGTGCAATTGAAAATGCGGTGTATATTTGCACTCGCTAAACGCCACGGTCTGGTAGTTCAGTTGGTTAGAATACCTGCCTGTCACGCAGGGGGTCGCGGGTTCGAGTCCCGTCCAGACCGCTAAATGGGAAATCAAATTTCCTCAAAACCTTGTAAATCTTATGATTTGCAAGGTTTTATGTTTTTAGGGCAATCATATAATTTCATATCATTTGCATCTAAAAGGTCACAAATCGTCAACATATTTTTTTATCTGCGATTATGTTGACAGATTGACGTAACTTACTGGTGTTAGTATAGTTGATTTGACTTTCGTCTCACTAAATGTTTAATCATTAAAGACGACAATTATGCGAACTTCATCAACATTTTCAATATTGTTTTGGGTGTACGGAAAACGTGCTGTAAACAACAAAGCAAATATCTACATTCGGGTTACCTTAAACGGTAAACGTGTCAACATTAGTCTCAAGAAGAAAATCAATATTTCTACTTGGGATGAAAAACTACAAAGAGCAAGTGGGACCGATAAGGATTCCCGTATTCTCAATCTTTACTTGAACGAAGTACAATCAAAAGTATATAGGATTTACGAAGATTTCAAGAGGGATGAAGTGCCTTTCACTTCCCAAATGGTCAAAGCCAAATTTTTAGGCGAAGATAAAACACGTTTTTCCTTTCAAAACCTTGTTGATTACTACAATGAAAAGATGCAACATAAGTTGCATAGGAATACGATGGGTCAATATAAGACCAGTCAACGTTATATGATGGAATATATTCTAAAGGAATACAAACTGACAGACATCCCACTTTTCAATCTTGAATATGGTTTTATCGTGGGCTTTGAAGATTTTCTTCGGTCGTATGTACCTAAAAGCGGACAATCTAAAATTGGCAATAATACCGCAATGAAGCATATTAAGCGTTTACGCAGAATGGTTACTCTTGCCTATCGGATGAAATGGATTGAAAGAGACCCGTTTGTCAATTTTAAAATGAAAATTGAAAAGAAAGAACGTGGTTTCCTTACAGATTTTGAATTATTAAGTATTGAAGATTTGTCTTCTTCCATAGAGCGTCTTATGGTTGTGAAAGATTTATTTGTTTTTAGTTGTTACACCGGTATTTCTTATGTTGACATTGTACAATTAAATGAAGATAATATTGTAATGGGTATAGATGGTAGTCCTTGGATAATGGCCGAAAGAGTAAAAACAGGTGCACCATTCAAAATTCCACTATTACCCAAAGCTGCAATCTTAATAGATAAATACAAAGACCATTATAGAACCAATGACACATCCAATCTTTTGCCCAAGTTATCTAATCAGAAATTGAACAGTTATTTAAAGGAAATCGCTGACCTATGTGGTATCAAAAAAAACCTGACTTTTCATATGGCGCGCCATACTTTTGCTACCACAGTAACTTTAAGCAATGGTGTTCCAATAGAGACAGTATCTAAATTATTAGGGCATACCAAACTATCCACAACACAAATCTATGCAAGGGTCGTTGAGAGGAAAGTGAGTGATGATATGGCGCTTCTCAAATCAAAAATTGGTTGATGAAATTTTATAAGCATTTACTAACTGTTGAAATCTTCAATTGAGATTTTAACAGTTTGCATTTTCATTCCACTACCTTTACAGACTAAAATAGTGTGTATGATTATAAAGGTAAAATGGGAAGATTTTAAAGAAGAAATCGATGGGTTTGTATCTACTGGAAATGCAATTGTCGATAAATATAGGTCTTCAAAAACAGAAGATGAATTTAATAATTTTAAGGAAGAAAAACAATCTTGGGAAAATACTGTTGTTAGCTATGTTCGAGCATCTTTTGAACCAGAAAACAGAAATTTTGCAAATGAGTTTAAAGCTCAAAGAGGATATAATACTGGCTTTAAATTAGGGACTGACCAAAAAATTAAAAATGAAATTCAAGCCCTAAAAGATGAAATCAACGGGCTTGACTACTACTTGAAAATGTTATTCATTTCAGATGCAATTGTAAGGCCAGATGAAATTGATTTGAATGAACGTCAAAATCTTGACACCGAAGGCATACTCGAACTAATACTTTCAAAACTATATGACCTTTATAAAGATGGTAAATACCATTCTATTAACTGGATTCTTGAAGGCAATGGAATTAAATTAAACGGTCGTGGCGAAGATTGGGACTATGGAAGAATGCTTGAAAACCGAGGATTTATTGAATGTATGAATGGCAGGAATGTAAATGCCAAACTGAAATTGGAAGGTAAATATGCCATTGAGCAATCAAGAAAAGCCCAGACAACGGACTATTCCAAAATTAGTAATTCCGATGAGGAACTGAAAGAACTTATAAAACAGGTTCTCTCGAAAATTGAAGGTTTAGGTTTTGGACAGCAAATTATTTTCGACGAGTTCGATGAGCTTCGCGATGACATTCCGCATTTGAGCAAAAAGTCATTTGGTCAATTATTAAAATCGAAACTTGGCGATTTAGTAACAGCCAAGGCATTTGATAAGGCATTAGCGAGCGAAATATTCAAAGAATTTACAAGTCAAGTATTGCCATTTTAATTTATGAGGTTACGCAATACGTGTTTTCAGATAAACAACGTATCTATGGTAAATCTACAGTTTCCTTCTTCGTAAATAATCTTGAGCCAGATGATAGTGTAACACGAACTTTTGAGAGTGAAGATGAGACCGTGAATTGGCTTATGGACAATGACGATTACCCAAGAATGTTATTTGAAAACCTATTTCACACATCCAATTCTGTAATATTTCATTGCGGTGTTAAAGAGCCTATTACAAATTCCTATTCAAATGCTGTAAAAATTATATTGACATTTTTCTTTCACAACAACCATACGCTATCAAACAAACTTCATCCACAAAGAGGCAGATGATACATTAAATAGTGTGATTAATTTCTGATTTCATACTGCTGATTAATCTTTGCACAGCCTGTGCATCGATTAATTTGTATCTTTGTCAAACTTTATGAAAATATTCTTTTCCATATCAATGTCAATTTTATTCTTTTTTCAGGGAATTAGCATTGATATGGACTTTTGTGGACCAATTAAAGAAATTTCAAGCATTATTACCCATTATCAAGACCATAAAGTTTATGGAGACTCTTTCCTTGAATATGTAGTTGAAGATTACATTGACAATGATGCAAAAAATGAAGGGCATCATAATAACCCAGATAAGGAGAATACACCAGTCCATTCCCATCATCAATGTTGTCACCCTCTAGTATTAATTATTGCGAACAACAATTCGGCTTTAACCAATCAACTAAAGCTTGAAGATAAAAAACAGTTCAACTTTCATAAAGTAGACTTCACTTCCAGATATCTGGAATCACTTTTGCAACCTCCTAAAGTATAATTCAGTTTTTTTTAAGGATAGATATATCCTAACGTGATGCTTCTCAAGACAGGCATTGCTATATAAATACGTTGCACCTATTCGCATCGTAAGTTTTAAACTGAATTAATACATTTTCTATGATTAACAAAATCATTTCATTTTCCATTAATAACAAGTTTATTATTGGGCTCTTTATAGTGGCACTTGTAGGTACGGGCATTTGGTCTATGGCCACTATAAATCTGGGTTCTGTACCCGATATTACC
>NZ_DERI01000024.1:0-194762 GCF_002362375.1 Maribacter sp. UBA3344
CAGCACGATACCAGCCGAATCGTTTTTCAATTGGTTAGAACAACCATTTGTTTCATCGACTATAATTACTTGCAAATCAAAAACGGTAGCACAACCATTCGCCGTAGTCATCACAAATTGCCCTTGATTAGAAATATCAATTAAACCATCATTTCTTTTTGGATTGCTCCCTTGAAATACCCCCGTATCTATTTTATAAACATAGCTTTCACTACCTCCAGAATTGAATGTAGGTCCGTTTTCTTGAGGAGTAGTAATATAATATTGATTGTTTGGAGTTTGAGCCCTAAGATAAATATCCACACCTTCTTCTATACTTAATGCATTTCCTGTTTGCCAATGACCATTGACGCCTATACGATATTGAGCAATAATATCTTCAGTAGTACAGATTACAACATCTGGATTACCCGTATTGATACCTTGTTGATAATATTCATTTATTTCAGATTCACCTAACACTTTATTGAAGACTTTAAGCTCATCAATTTTACCGTTTATTTCATCGGTTATACCACTTCCATTAGCATAGCTTGGCAATTCAGCAGCAATTCTCTCATCATAAAAACCAGAAGATGTAAAATGCGATTGTAAGCTTCCATCATCTTTAAAAGGAATGGTACCACTTAATTCTTTCCATGCAATCAATTTACCATTCGCATAAAGTTTGGCGGTGTTACCATCATAGGTTGCCGCCATATGTACCCAAGTATCCATTGGAGCACGCCCAGCATAAAGATCTACCGGTCCATTATTGGTTACAAAGGCCCATTTATACAATGTGTTATGAAAGCCAAAAAATAAGGTACTTACATAATCATGGCTAAAAAGACCTACGTTTGCTACTTTTCCAGTTTCGGGTATAGTACTACCGGCAGAATTTCTATAAGCCCAAGCCATAACCGTTATTTGTTCATCCAACGTTTGTAAAGATGCTGAACTAGGAATATCGATCAACGCATTACTACTGTGTTCAAGACCATTGAATTCGATAGCGCCACCAATAATGCCAGATGTCCAACTATAATTTCCAGCATTAGCTACTGGGCTTCCTTGATCATCGTATTCAACAATAGATGCATCGTTACTATATATACTACTATCCAATGCATTGCTTCCACTTGCATCCTCAAACTGCATATCAACAATTAAATTTTCATTGGCTATTTCCAATGGAAGGGCGGAACCAATTTTAATGGTAGCGGCTTTGCTTGGCACACCATTATTGTCAAGGCCAAATAGCATGTAGTATCCTGGAGGTAAAAGCTCTCGGTTCGGAATAGTTATATTGTAAGTACCATTTCCCGTAAAACTAACCGGAATTCTTCTTTGCTCGTTATTTGTTGAATGGGTAGCAGCAGAAAACCGAACAAGACTAAACTCAGTAATTCCTATACTAGCCGTAACCGTAATGTTTGAATTATAACCTGAACTTTCTGGAGCATGGGAAATAATAGGTCTTATAGCTAAATCGCCTGAAGAATCAAATAAATAAGGAGGGCTATAAATCTCGGCACTAAAATGGTTGTTACATCCATTTAGGAGATTATCACAAAGACCGCCACCACCAACAAAAACGCGACCGTCCGTCATTAAAATGGCAACGCTATGATAGGTTCTAGCCTCCTGCATCTCTGCAACGGTTTTCCAAGTACCAGAACCCCCATTTAAAGACGGTGTGTAGAGTTCCGCTACATGACGAGCGCCCACATCTGTGAATACCGCTCCCCTATCAAGACCACCGGTAACTAAAACTTGACCATTGGGCAAAACCGTACTGTTATGCATTGTTCTACTTTCAGACAAATGGCCTGCACTAATAACCGTTGGTGATTGGGGATAAGGTACATTTATATCTATAACATATGAATTATTTTTTGCTGGCGTAGTACTATTGTAACTCTCACCATAAGAAGTGGCACCACCAACTTTTAAAATTTTACCAATGTCGAACATTACGGTAGTCCCTTTCATTGAATATGTATCATCTGCCCTAAATCCTGCAGAACTTATAGAGCCGCCCGGCGCATCTAAATCTATCCAATGCATTTCTTCGCTTGGACCTGCATGAAATAATTTTCCATTTGGAGCAGGCCAAAGCCAAACATGATTATCTACCCTATATAAAGGGTTTGTTTGACTTTCTAGATTAAGATCGTTAGAATTATAGATACTTTCACCGGTAATTCCTGGAAGATTAATCCATCCAGATTCAGGAGACCAAATTTCGGCTGCTTTGCCACCATTATTACCAGCGCCATTGCTCCAAGAACCACCTACAGTAAATACCGCTCCATTAGAAAGTGTAACATTACCTTGGTAACCACGTGGAATGTTCATATCCGCGGCACGTGTCCAAAGATTGGTTTTAGGATCGTAAATACTGGTACGTTCGCTCGTAGTACCTCCGGCAGATAGTATACTTCCATCCGCTAGATTATTAATACCAGGACAAAACATATCATGATCCGTATCTGTCAAGGTCATACCTAAAGCTCTTCCTAATCCATTGTTACCGTTAGGGTCAAATAGCTCAGTATATGTATAGCCATCACCTATTTCATCAAAAGTATTAGGAAACTGGGAAGACCATGTTAGCAACCTACCATCAGGAAGGTTTGCCACAGCTACGGGTACAATCTCAAATGGAATTGCCCCCCCCCATTCACCAACTTCGTTTAAAGCTTGTGAATAACTAGAAGAAATAAAAAATAAGAAAATAAAGCTAACCGAAAACCGTCCCCAATTTATATGACATTTACACATAACGCTCTTTTACAATAGGGGAATTACAAAATAAAGCATAGTATTTTATTAAAGTCTTTTTTTATTGCAAATTATCGATGAACTACACTAATACCCGATAAACAAAAAATCCTCGTAGTTACACCACGAGGATAATACATCTTTAATAAACTTTAATTAAATCTTAAATCAAATTATTTAAGATTAAAACTTCCACCATTTTTTAACTGATTTTCCGTATCCATAACCATACTTACCACCATAACCTAAATTAGATTCCTTAACATCGTTAACTACAAATGTTAATCCTTTAAGTTTTCCTTGATTCCAAAGATTTACAGGATGCTCCAATACTTTTGTTTCTGTGACCCCTGCTCTAGTAACATAAACAATATGGTCTGCAAGATCAGTGATTAACATGGTATCGGTAACAACCATAATTGGAGCAGTATCTACGATAACATAATCATACTTTTCAGACATTTCATCTAATAGTGACCCCATTCTATTACCCATTAATAATTCAGCAGGATTTGGTGGAATCTTACCAGAATAAATAACATCAAACGTAGTAGAATGTACTAGCATTGAATTAATAATATCTTTTGATTGAATTTTAGGATCGTGCAAATATTCAGATAGACCTATATCCACATTACCCCTTGATCGACTACCAATTTTATCAACATCTTTTTGAGCAAAATAGGTATATAATTTAGGGTTTCTAACATCACCACCAATTAGCAATACCTTTTTATTAGTATTCGCAAAAATCATTGAAAGGTTAGATGAAATAAAGGTTTTACCTTCACCTGGAACACTAGAAGTAACAAAAATGATATTGTTCTTTTTATCATTCTTTGATTTTATCAAATAATCTAAGTTCGTTCTCAGTATTCTTAATGATTCACTTAAAACCGAGCGATCATCAGATCTGATCAACATATCTTCATTTCTTCCCATTTTTGGCAGCTCTGCCAAAATCGGAACTTCATTGATTAGTTTCTCAAGCGATACTTTGTTATGGATTTTGTTATCCAAAAGCTGATTGGCGTAGATTATTGAAAAAGGCAATAACAGACCTACCATTAAAAATGCTAAATAAATTTTTGGTCTTTGTGGAGAAACCGGTGTATCTCCTACTTGATAAGCATTGTCTATAACCTTCGATTTGGGTGAACTAGAAGCAAAGGTTATCTGTGACTCTTCACGCTTTTGCAATAAATACAAATAAAGAGACTCTGTTGTTTGTTGTTGCCTCGTTATATCCCTAAATTCTCTTTCATTTTTTGGGGCAGAATAAATTTTAGAATTAATTCTGGACATTTGACTAGATAAATTATTTACCTGAAGCCCCAAATTTCTTTCCATGCCTGACAAACTTGACTGCATACTTTGTTTTAATCCATCCAATTGCTGATCTAAATTAACAATCATAGGATTTTGCTCATCTGCACTTTTAAGCAACCTATTTCTTTCCAATACCAATTCATTATATTTAGCAGTGGTATTGGCAATAGTTGGATCAGAAAGACCAACATTGGAAGGCAAAACCTCATAGCCGGTTTCTGAGCTAACATAATCTTTCATTCCACTTGCTATATTCAATTGAGTTTTGGCATTCTCTAACTCTTGTCTATTAGCAGCCCCAATATTCAAAGCTATATTAGCTTCGCCCTGAATATCAGTCACACCTTTTGTTGTTTTAAAATCTTGTGCCGTTTGGTCTACTGAAGTTAAGTTGGTTGAAATTTCTTTTATTCTTTCATCAATAAAAGTTGACGTTTTATCCGCTATGGCTTTTTTATCTATAATCGCATTATTATTATAGGTAAAAATTAAATTATTTAAAATATCCTTAGCTTTTTCTTGATTTGCGTCTTCCAATGAAATATTAAGAATATTAGAAAACTCCGTTGCCGGATTCATTACTAATTTTTCCTGATAACTTTCAGCAACAATAAACAAAGGCTTAATAGACACCCTTATCTGCTTATCTTTAAATTTATTAAAATGTGGTAAGTTTGGTGTTATTACAATATCCCCTATTTCTGTTGGAATGTTTTTACCATAAGAATATATTTTAGATGGCTCATCTCTATCTAGGCTAAATCCAAACGTCGTATTATTGGATATCTCAAGATAAAACTCCATTTTAGAATTATTAACGATAGAATCACTTGCCAAAAAATTTATCTTAATGGGCTTTTCTGTATAAATCTCAGAGTTTTTTACATTGCCTAATTCAACCAATACAACATTTAAATCTAAGTTATCAACAACTTCAACCAAATTAGAACGAGATCCTAAAATTTCAAGTTCATCCTCTACATTATTTTGACCCTTCCCCAAAAAATCCAAATCAGAAAACACAGAAAGTTCTGAAGATGCAGACTTATCTTCTAAAATTTGAATTTTTGCCGCCGCCTTGTATTTAGGCGTAGCATATCTTAAATAAATTACACCAAGCATTAGAAAGAAAATAGCAGACACTACAAACCATTTCCAGTGTTTAGAATATCCTTTGACTAAATCGGATAAATCAGAACTATCTCCAAGAGAAATTCTTTTCTTTTTTTCCATAAAAAATATAAAACTTATTTACTGTCTTGTAAGTATTAACACTGTAGATGTAATTAAAACAGAAGCTATAGATACCCAAATTGAGGCACGATTATCTAAAGCGGATGAAGTAATGGCCGATTTATTAGGCTCAACATAGACAATATCATTCTGCGTTAAATAATAAACCGGTGAATTTAATGCTTCTTTTTGTGTAAGATCAATACGTGTATAAACCTTGGTCCCATTAAAATCTCTAATGACCATCACATTTTGACGTATACCCTTTATAGTCAAATCCCCAGCCAATCCTATTGCTTCCAAAACAGTTATTTGCTCTCCATTAACCGGATATGTCCCTGGTCTGGAAACTTCACCCAAAACCGATACTGTAAAGTTTTTTAAACGAATATTAATGATTGGATCTTTTAAATAATTACTCAATTTATCTTTCAGTAATAATTTTGTTTCCTCAGGAGACAAACCTACTATTTTCACAGCACCCAAAACAGGAAAATCTATATCACCATTCTTATCAATAATATAATCTAATTGTTCAGCGCGTATCCCTCCTTCTTCTGCACCCTTAAATAAATTAAAAGGCATACTTGCTTGAGGATCTAATGTTGAAACATTTATTGATACGACATCATCTATTTTAAACTTATTAGTATGTGAATTATCCGAAACAATAGTTTCATACTCTCCAGCATTTTGAAAATATACTACATCTGCTTTTGACGCACAAGAAGCAAAAATCAATGAACTAATTACAAATAGAGCATAAAGCTTAACGGTTGATTTTTTGATCATAATTTAATTTTAATATAAATGTTGTCGATTTACTATTCTAGGATTTAACAATTTTCAAAGATGGTGAAGCATCTTGATTAACCTCTTTAGAGTCGTCAAGTTTACATAATTCTGAATTATTGGAAACAAACTCGGGTACAATCTTTTTCATTAACACTACTGGATCACCAGCAAAGAACATATTTGTAATACACAATTCATCAATTCTGGTTCTAATTAATGGGTAATCTAATTCTCTGACTTTACTAATTTTTATTTTTTTATGATATGTAGGCATGGTACTTTCACCATTGGCCAAAAGTTCTTCATACAATTTTTCCCCTGGTCTTAAACCAGTAATTTTAATGTCAATATCATCAGGATAGTTAAGTCCGGAAAGTTTAATCATATTCTTTGCCAAATCGAATATTTTTACAGATTCACCCATATCAAAGATAAAAATCTCTCCACCTTGCCCCATTGAACCAGCTTCTAAAACCAATTGTGAGGCTTCAGGAATGGTCATAAAATATCTTGTTACATCTTTATGTGTCAAAGTTATAGGTCCTCCTTTTTCAATTTGTCTTCTAAAAAGTGGAATTACTGAACCATTTGACCCAAGAACATTTCCAAATCTAGTAGTTATAAATTTAGTTTTACCTTCTTGTTGCATACAGCTAATGTACATTTCCGCTATCCTTTTACTAGCTCCCATAACATTAGTTGGGTTAACGGCTTTATCGGTTGAAACGAATACAAATTTCTCTACACCATGTATTATAGATAAATCTGATATATTTTTAGTACCAGCAATATTTATTTTAATTGCTTCATAAGAATTATATTCCATAAGAGGAACATGTTTATAGGCCGCTGCGTGAAATACCATATTTGGCTTATATTCTTCAAATATTGAATTCAACCTATTTTTATCCCTAACATCACCAACAATGGGTATAAAGTTATGGAAACCATTTTGTTTTAGTTCCTGTTGAAGATCGTATAAAGCCGACTCCGCTTGATCTATAACAATCAGAGACTTATAGTTATATGTGCAAATTTGTCTTACTAATTCACTCCCAATTGAACCAGCCCCACCAGTAACCAATACCGTTTTATTATTTAATTCATTAGCAATTCTACTATTATCAATATTGATTTGCGCCCGATCCAACAAATCTTCTATCTGTACTTGTTTAATTTGCGAAACCTTAAGCTCACCATTGATCCAATCTTCAACAGGTGGTACTATTTTCACTTCAACAGGATAATCCACTAATCTTTCAACAAGAATTCTTAATTTTTTAGGAGAGATATCTTTATTTATCGAAAAAATTATTTCAGATATGTTGTTTTTTAAAATAAATTCTTCTGTTAAAATTCGTCTACTAAAAACATCAATACCATTAATTTGTTTACCTACCTTTTTATTATCATTATCAATATAACCTAACACCCTTATCTTATTTTGAGTGTTTTGTGTCAAAGCATTATGGGTAAGTATACCAGACTCACCCGCACCATATATAATAACGTTTTTATGAAATTTAATATCTTTTTTAAGTATAGCATTATACATGGACTTAAATACGAAACGGGATGCCGTTAATCCAATAAAAGAAAGTAAACTATAGATAATAATTATCGAAAGAGGTATGGTAAAATTCTCTAAAACGTCTAATTGCTTATTGATCAACACCATTATTATCAACAAAATACTTGACAAACAAATAGTGTTAAAAATATTATAGACATCACGCACACCAGTATGTCTGATTACGCCTTTATAAGAACCTATTATCAAAAAAGATATTGAAGTAATCAAACAAACCAAAGGAAGCTGTACCAAAAGTTTATTTACATCAAAATCAAATGTTAAATTGAATCTAATACAATAAGAAAGTATAAAACATACACTAACCATTATAACATCTATAGCCAAAACTATCCATTTAGATGCAAAACGGTTAATATTGTTTGGTAAGTTAAAGTAGGTCATTTTTTTTATTTTTTGGACTTGTCGAATACGAATATAAATTGGGATTATCTCAAAATAAAATAAACTAATTTATATTCGTTTAATTCGCATTTATGATCGTCTAAAAGAATTTAAGTTAAAAAATCACTTCTGGATTTACATCAATGTACCATGTTTATTTACTGACTATCAGGCAAATTTACTAAATCCATGTTATAAACGATGTTTCTACGACAATATTTCACAAAATGGACAAGTAAGTTTTTTCTCCTTGGACAGACAAAAAAATGCTGACGTACTTAATCGACAAATTGATGGATTTCAGCGTATTGTTAGCGCATTTCACTCAATCAAAAGTATCTTTGTTATTAGAAAAGTTCCCTTAAAATGCAAACTTTTTGATTCTCAGTAGAAAATGAAACACATCAATTCTTTAAATTTATATATCATACTTATTTTATTGTTTTGCTCAAGCAATATTCAATCTCAATCTCGAACTCAAGATGGTGAATGGGGCGACCCTATTCCATTCGGTATTGTTCCCGTAGCTGTTGCGAACTTACCTGATGGAAGATTGATTACATGGTCATCACAATTTCGTAATACTTTTATTGAGATTGGTGATGGTATGACTTATACCGAGATTTTTGACCCCACCCTCAACGGGGGTCTTGGAGGCGCACTTGGCGAAACGGTCACACAAACGGATCATGACATGTTCTGCCCAGGAATTAATAACCTTGCCGATGGTCGTATTCTATCCGCAGGTGGCACTACTAGCGAGCGAACAAGTATTTACGACCCAATTACAGGGATATGGTCACGCGCTGCGGACATGAACATCCCTAGGGGTTATCAGGGAAACGTAACCTTATCCAATGGCGCAGTGTTTACCGTTGGCGGGTCATGGAGCGGTGGAGCAGGAAATAATGGAGGTAAAGACGCCGAACTATGGACACCGGAATCTGGTTGGATCAACCTTTCCAATATTTCAGGAGAGGACATCTATACTGCCAATGACCTTAATCTTGAAACACAGACAAATCCTTTGTACAGGGTTGACAACCACGTTTGGTTATGGCCTGCACCTAATGGAAAACTTTTTCATGCCGGACCAAGCGAAGAGATGCATTGGATAGACCCAGATGTATCAGGCGGTGCTATAACCTCAGCCGGATTTAGGGCTAATGACACCTATTCCATGAAAGGCACGACAGTAATGTTTGATATTGGGAAAATATTAAAGGTTGGCGGTGCTACCTCTTATGGAGAAAGCTCCACAACTACAACACCGGCTAAGGACAATTCATTTGTTATCGATATAAATGTCCCTTATGGAAACCAAGCCCAAGTAACCAGTGCAGGCAACCTAATGGAGAGTCGCACCATGCACAACAGCACAGTCCTACCCAATGGACAGGTTTTGGTAACGGGGGGGCTGGACAGAGGCGCCGTGTTCACTGATGTTGGTGCACGCTATATAGCTGAGCTTTACACTCCATCATCAGGCGGAGGCCCAGGAACTTGGGAAACGGTAGCGGCAATGCAAGAGGCAAGAACATATCACAGCGTTGCCATCTTAATGACCGATGGCAGGGTATTTGTAGGCGGCGGTGGACTTTGCGATGGCACATTGAATTGTGAAAACCACTTCAACGCTGAAATTTACAGTCCACCATATCTTTTTGATGGTACCGGTAATTTAGCATCAAGACCCACTATAACCAATGTTACGGGAAATACATTAGGCACAGGACCTTACAACAATCTATTAGTAGATTATACGGATGTTTTACAAGTAAATACCGATGTTTCAGTGGAATCATTTAGTTTAGTAAGATTCTCAGCAGCAACCCACTCAACAAATAATGAGCAAAGGAGAATTCCTTTAACTACTACTTCTGGCACTAGCCATACCTTAACCATACCGGACAGAAACCTTTTACCACCGGGGTACTATATGCTCTTTGCTCTAAACGCAAATGGCACCCCTAGTGTTTCAAGAACACTAAGAATAGGTACTGCTCAACAATTACAAGTAACAAATACGAATTTGGTGGTTGACATGAAGTTCGACGAAACCAGTGGTCCTAATGCAGCTGACACAAGTTCTTACAATAATAATGCTAATATTGTTGAGCATGATGACAACGGCAACATCACCACGAATGGTGGTAATTACAATTGGACTTCTGGAATTATAGGCGGTGCCATAGAATTTAATGGACTGGAACATGACAGCAATGCCCTAGTGGACATTCCAAGTTCACCATCCTTGCAAACTCTGGACGACCAAATAACGGTAATGACATGGGCGTATAGAAACTCCGCAGGAAGCACCATTCCAGAGACGGGCAAGGTGGCAAACGTTGGTCTCTTTAGTCATGATTACGTGAGTACCCTCTTTTTCGGTTTTCACAACACACTTTACAAATGGGCTTTCGTTACGGACAACGGACCAGTAGATCTTTATGCCGGATGGGCGCCAATGGATACTTGGGTGCATATTGCGGCTACTTATGATGGTAAGACAGCAAAACTTTATGCTAACGGAAAATTAATTTCTTGGAAAGAACTTAGCGGCACCATCCCCTTTAAGGATGATGGAAGCTTACAATCGCACTTTACCTCCTCTGGTTTCTATGATGAGAGAACTGCCGCTAACTTACCTAGTTATGCTAACGGTAGTGGAATCACTGATGAGATAAACGGTAAAATTGATGAGCTTAAAGTTTTTAATAAAGTTTTGGGAGAATCCGAAATCTATGAATATTACCAACAAGGAATAAACACAGGTAATCCAGATGTAGTTAATTGTTCTACAGGAGATATAACCGCGCAATACAAGATAGGGGAAAACGGCACCTGGCTTACTGGAAATTCTATAACGGTACAAGAAGGTGGCGACATTTACATTAGAGCAATAACAGCAGGTAATCAATATTACATTACCACACCACAAGAAAATGGACCTACTTTTGACTCAGGCGGTAGTGGCAGCTATGAATATCAAATAGACACTGATGTTTTTCCTTTTGGAAATCCTGAAAGAAATAATGGCTTGGTTGATATTACTAATCAAGGTCAATTTGTAATGACCACAGCGGGAGGTTGCACAGCTGTTTTCGATTTGAAAGTGACAGTTATCGATGAAACCGACGGTTGCCCAAATCAATTAGTAAATGAAGATAGTGCCATAACATTACCTAAGGGGACCTCCAACAATTTGGAAATTGCTGTCGGTAATGCGGAAAACACAAACGGATCAGATTGTTCACTTAAACTTGTAAATATTGATAGCGATACTCCTTTTGTAAGACATGAAATTGAGCTAGATTTAACAACTTTAGGTATAGCTGCCGGTAATGAAATACTTGTCTCTCTTGATGCAGATGGTACAGACGGAATACCCAGAATTGAAGTAAACCAAAACAATCAAACAAATTCCGCACTTATGGAACATACGTTCGGTTCAGGCTGGACAAATTATGAAGAAACCTTTATTGTACCTAGTGGCATTTCTACACTGAATATTTGGCTGTATACTAATTATAACTCTAATAACCCGGGAACTGTTTATTACGATAATTTATCAGTTATCAATTTATCACAAAATGGCGGAAATACTCCACCGGTCGCAGCTATTACTGCGGTACCAACTAACGGTAGTGCTCCGTTAGAAGTTAATTTTGATGGTTCTGATTCCGCTGATGATTCGGGGATAGCATCATATAATTGGGACTTTGGAGATGGCACATCTGCCACAGGTGTAAATGTTGACAAAACTTTTATCTATTCTGGAACATACAATGTAGTTTTAACTATTACAGCTAATGATGGTGGTACGGATACCGAAGTAATTGAAATTACTTCTAGCGGTGCCCCTATTGCAAATATTGTCGCAACTCCTCAAATAGGAGAACTGCCCTTAAATGTTTCGTTTGATGCATCTGGTTCTTCTGGCGATAACACTATAGTTTCTTATGCTTGGAATTACGGTGATGGCATTATTGGTGACGGTATAACCTCAACACATACATATACAGCAGTTGGTAATTTTACGGCAGTACTTACTATTACAGATTCAGCAGGTTTAACAGACACGGATAACATATTGATAACGGTAGAAGTACCCTTAAACAGTGGACCAACGGCGGTTGCTAATGCAACGCCAAAAAATGGCGAAGCACCGCTAGAAGTGAGTTTCGATGGTTCTGAATCGACCGACGATAACGGAATTTTTTCTTATTCATGGAATTTTGGCGACGGTTCTGCAATTGAAACCGGTGCGGTAATATCACACACCTATACCAATGAAGGTACTTATGACGCTATCCTAACTGTTACCGATGCCGAAGGATTATCGGATACTGAAACTATAGAAATTGTAGTTTCGCCAACTGCTGTAACCAATTTAGCTCCAACCGCCGCAGCAATAGCAAACCCAATGACGGGTAGCGCACCTTTACTGGTTGAATTCGATGCTTCGGGGTCTTCTGACGATGATGCAATAGCTTCATATTCTTGGGATTTCGGTGATGGAACAACGGGATCGGGTATAAATCCTTCACACACTTACACTTCGGTAAATACCTTCTCAGCTACATTGACAGTAGTAGATTCGGAAGGACTTACGGATTCTACCACCATCGATATCACGGTAACGCAACCTTCATCTGGTAACACACCTCCTATTGCCATGACTACTGCTACGCCAATAAGTGGAGAGGCTCCTTTACTGGTTGAATTCGATGCTTCCGGGTCTTCTGACGATGATGCGATAGCCTCTTATTCCTGGGATTTCGGTGATGGAACCACCGGAATGGGAATAAACCCGTCACACACATATACTTCAATAGATACCTTTACGGTTACATTGACAGTAATTGACTCGGAAGGACTTTCGGATACTTCCTCTATTGATATCACGGTAACGCAACCTTCATCTGGCAACACACCTCCTATTGCCATGATTACGGCTACGCCAATAGGTGGAGAGGTTCCTTTATTGGTTGAATTCGATGCTTCGGGATCTTCTGACGATGATATGATAGCCTCTTATTCTTGGGATTTCGGTGATGGAACAACGGGATCGGGTATAAATCCTTCACACACTTACACTTCGGCAAATACCTTCTCAGCTACATTGACAGTGGTAGATTCGGAAGGACTTACGGATACTACCACCATCAATATCACGGTAACGCAACCTTCATCTGGTAACACACCTCCTATTGCCATGACTACGGCTACGCCAATAAGTGGAGAGGCTCCTTTACTGGTTGAATTCGATGCTTCGGGGTCTTCTGACGATGATGCAATAGCTTCATATTCTTGGGATTTCGGTGATGGAACCACTGGAACAGGAATAAACCCGTCACACACTTACACCTCTGTAAACACCTTTACAGCTACATTAACCGTGGCAGATTCGGAAGGACTTTCGGATACTACCACTATTGAAATAATGGTCACAGAAGAAAACGGCACTCTTAATAACCCAGAATTAGAAGACATTAAAATTTATCCAAATCCTGTAGGGGATGAAAATCTAAATATCAACTTATCAGAATTCATGAATGAATCTATCTCACTTGGGGTTTATGATTATTATGGAAAACTGGTATTTCAAAATGTAATTCAAAAAGATCATCCGGAAGAAATTGCTATTGATGTATCATTTTTATCCGATGGCTTGTACTTAATAGAAATTACCAGAATAGAGAATAATGAATTTACTTACAAAAAGATTATAAAAGGTAAATAATAAAATTGATTTAACCTTTAATAAACTATCCCTATTGAAGTAATTTATAATGGTCAATAGTTACATTTGTATATCTAAAATTTAAAAATTTTGAAAATACTTGTAACTGGTGCTGCGGGCTTTATTGGCTTCCACTTATCGCTTTCATTACTAAGGTCTGGCCATACTGTTATTGGTTTAGATAATTTAAATTCCTACTACGATGTTAATTTAAAAATTGCAAGATTAACTGAACTAGGTATTTCCGTAAAGGAGATAGACCATAATTATAAATTTATTCAGAGTAATTCGTTTAAGAATTTTGAGTTTATTAAATGTAGTCTTGAGGATAAATTGAATATTGACAAGGTTTTTCAGAAATATACATTCGATATCGTTTGCAATCTTGCTGCTCAAGCAGGTGTGCGTTACAGTTTAGAACATCCGGATAAATATATAAATAGTAATATTTTAGGTTTCTTTAATATTCTAGAGGGTTGCAAGTCAACAAATGTTCCGCATTTAATTTACGCAAGTAGTTCCAGCGTATATGGCAATAGCACTACCACCCCTTTTAAAACATCCGATATTACGGATAGTCCCGTAAGTTTATACGCCGCTACCAAAAAGAGCAATGAACTAATGGCGCATACATATAGTCATTTATATGACTTCAAGACAACCGGATTGCGGTTTTTTACCGTATATGGACCGTGGGGTAGACCGGACATGGCCTACTTTAAATTTACGAAAGCTATTTTAAAAAATGAAGGTATCCCTGTATTCAACAATGGGCAGCTTGAAAGGGATTTCACTTATATAGATGATATCATTGGTGGAATCAATAAAATAGTAGAAAAAGGTTTTATAAGCAATTCAGAAAACAGCAATAATGCCATATACAATATTGGAAATGGCAAACCGGTTAAACTAATGGATTTTATTGCTATTCTAGAAAAGGAATTGAAAAAAAAAGCAACTTTTAACATGCTACCGATGCAAGATGGAGATGTTTATAAAACTTGGACGGATATTGAGGAATTGAAAGAAAATTACAATTACCGACCCGCAATAGATGTTGAATTTGGAATTCATCAATTTGTGAAGTGGTATACTAATTATTATAACTAAACAATTTATTATTTTTTTTTTAGTTTAACTTACATCTCTAAAACTTTATAAAAAGTAAAATAAACAAAAGACATATTTAATTTACAAAATTTAAAATAAATGATTAAAATAGGCATCATAGGACTTGGGTATGTTGGACTTCCACTAGCTGCTCTGTTCGGTACAAAGTTTAAAGTAATTGGATTTGACATTAATTCGAAAAGAGTTGATGAGATAATGTCCGGACGAGACAACACTCTTGAATTAACCAGTATGGATTTAGAAAAAGTTCTGGTAAAAAACATTAATTCAGAAGAAAAGGGGTTACAATGCAGTACTCAATTAGAGGATATAGAAGATTGTAATTATTATGTAATTACAGTCCCTACTCCTGTAGATGACACTAAAAGACCGGTCTTTACCCCCTTAATTAAAGCTAGCGAAACAGTAGGAAAAGTATTAAAAGAAGGTGACATTGTAATATATGAGTCAACAGTATATCCTGGGGCTACGGAAGAAATATGCATACCAGTATTAGAAAAAGTTAGCGGCTTAAAATTCAATAAAGATTTCTTTGCCGGATATTCACCAGAACGTATAAATCCGGGGGATAAAAAGCACACTGTAGAGAAGATTTTAAAGGTAACGTCGGGCTCTACTCCGGAAATCGGTAAAAAGGTAGATGAATTATATAAATCAGTTATTACAGCAGGTACTCATCTTGCCCCTACCATTAAAGTTGCGGAAGCCTCCAAGGTCATTGAGAATACCCAGAGAGATATTAATATCGCTTTCATGAATGAACTGGCCAAAATTTTTGCTCTATTAGACATAGATACAAATGATGTTTTGGCTGCAGCTGGTACTAAATGGAATTTTTTACCATTTAAACCGGGTTTAGTCGGCGGTCATTGCATCGGTGTTGACCCTTATTATTTAGCCCAGAAAGCGCAAGAAAATGGGTACAACCCCGATTTAATATTAGCTGGTAGAAGAATTAACGATGGTATGGGCGAGTACGTAAGTCTACAAATCATCAAATTAATGCTTAAGCATGATTTAATGGTAAAGGATGCCAAAATACTTGTTTTAGGTATTACTTTCAAGGAGGATTGTCCTGATGTAAGAAATACAAAGGTTGTAGACTTAGTGAATAGCTTAAGTGAATACAAGGTTAAAACTACAATTTACGATCCTTGGGCAAATCCAGAAGAAGTAGAACATGAGTACGGAATTAAAACAACGAAAAATAAGCCAAATGAAAAATTTGATGTCATAGTTATGGCAGTAGCACATGAATTATTCTTAAACGAAAATTTGGACAGCTATAAGCACGATAAAACTATAATCTATGATGTAAAAGGAAAATTGGTTTCAGGATATACAGCTCGACTATAATAAATTTTAGAAATTAGAAAATGAATTTAACGGTAATAGGGACAGGATATGTAGGTCTAGTAAGCGGAACGTGTTTTGCTGAAATGGGAAACACGGTTACCTGCGTAGATATAGACGAAAAAAAGATCACGAACCTAGAGAAAGGTATTATACCTATATATGAACCAGGTCTTACACAAATGGTGTTGAGAAATTTTGAAAACAAAACACTACATTTTAGTACCGACCTAGCCAAAACCCTTAAAAAATGTGATATAGCATTCATTGCAGTTGGTACGCCAATGGGTGAAGATGGTGCAGCAGATTTACAATATGTATTACAAGTTGCTTCAGACATAGGTGACCACATGCAGCAAAAACTGATCATTGTGGATAAATCTACGGTACCAGTGGGTACAGCGGACAAAGTAAAGGCTAAAATTCAAGAACGTTTAACCTTACGCGGAGTAAACATTCCTTTTGAAGTGGTATCTAACCCGGAATTCTTAAAAGAAGGTGATGCCATCAATGACTTTATGAAGCCGGATAGGGTTGTGATCGGTGTAGAAACACCCGAAGCTGAAGAACAAATGAGAACCCTATATGCTCCGTTCTTTAGAACACAGAATAGAATGATTTCTATGGATGTTCGTTCTGCAGAAATGACCAAATACGTGGCAAATGCCATGCTGGCCACTAAAATTTCATTCATGAACGAAGTTGCCAACATATGTGAATTGGTAGGTGCAGATGTAAACAAAGTTAGAGTTGGTATTGGATCGGACAGTAGAATAGGTTATAGTTTTATTTACCCTGGTAGTGGTTACGGTGGATCATGCTTTCCAAAAGACGTAAAGGCGTTAAAACGTTCCGCACAGCAGCACGGTTATACACCAAGGTTAATTGATGCCGTTGAAAAAGTGAACAATGACCAAAAATTTGTTATAGCCAACAAATTAGTCGGTCATTTTGGCGAAGACCTTACCGGGAAGACTTTTGCTATTTGGGGTCTTGCATTTAAACCGGAAACAGATGACATGCGAGAAGCCCCGGCTATTTATATCATAAAAGAATTGGTAAAAAGAGGTGCTACCGTAAATGCATATGACCCTAAGGCCATGCATGAAGCAAAGAGTTTCTACCTTAAAGATGTAGAAAATGTAACTTATTTCGATTCTAAATATGATACGTTGAAAGACGCGGACGCAATGTTACTATTAACGGAGTGGAAAGAATTTAGATCACCAGATTTTGAAGAATTAAAAATAAGGTTGAACCAACCAATTATTTTTGATGGTAGAAACCAATATACAGCATTAAATATGCCCGAAAAAGGGTTTACATATTACCAAATTGGTAAGAAATAACAACTTTTTACATAAGAAGTAGTTGAAGGTCAAGAACGTTGTTCTTGACCTTTTTTGTTGATAATCATTTAAAAATTAAAGAAATAAGTTTGCTCTTATCTAGTAATTTTGCGATTCAGCGATTAATACAAAAATTAGCTACTATGCTGACTATTTTTACCACGTTTAAATAACATTGAAACCTAAGTGTTATTTACTAATTACAAATAACCATTATGCAACATAGAACATTATACTTAGCACTTTTATGTTTAACATTTTCATTAATATCCAATGCTCAAGATGTTGATTTTGATGGTGTATTGGACGCTGTTGACTTATGCCCAAATATACCCGACCCATCAAATACGGATACTGATGGTGATGGTATAGGGGATGTTTGTGATTTAGACGATGATAATGATGGCATATTAGACTTATATGATTGTGAAATTGAGATACCTAATTACAGTTTTGAAAGCCCTATAGCTAATGATTTTCCAGATAATTGGGATTATTCACCTACTTTGTATACTACAGGAGAAGGTTTAGCAGGCACCCATAATATAGAGCCAGCAAACAATTACCCTATAGCACCAGAACAAAATCAATTCCTCTATATTAACTCAGACGGTACTGACCCTATAGTATCTATTACTCTAAGTACACACATAGGTATTTATTCACCAGGAAGTTATATTCTTTCTATAAATATTGGTGACGGTTTAAGCCCTACCAATCCTTATAGGAATGATGGCATATCAACTATAGAATTAGGATATGGAAATGATCCGGCCTCGTTTACTCCTATCAATTCCTTAATTGAAGATGGAAGCAATACTCCTGATGGCACCTTTAATGTTTTTTCTTTTAGCACAGATATAAATATTGGAGACCCCGCAGTGGGACAAGGTATATTAATTAGAATAACACATGAAAGACAGCCTGGTGCCCTTGCGGGTAATTATGATAATTTAAGATTAGTTAGAGACACAGATGGCGACGGAATTTCAGATTGTTTAGAAGTAGATTCAGACAATGATGGTTGTTTTGATGCTGTAGAAGCAGGACATATTGCAAATGCTATAGGTGAGTTAGATAATTCGGGAACAAATGCTGACGGAACTGTTATACACGTTGGAACTGGTTATTCTGGCAGTTCTCAAGAAGTCGTAGATAGTTCACTTATTGTTTGTGACCCATTTTATTATGATAACGATGGTGATGGAGTTTTAGATAATGTAGATCAGGATGATGATAATGATGGAATATCAGATATTTTTGAATGTCAAATACCTATTCCTAATAGTAGCTTCGAAGGTTTTAGCATTCCGGAGAATTTTATTGAATATTGGAGATTTACAAACATAAATGGAAGTTTGGACACAAATGCTGGTTTAGAAGACCCAGTAAACATAGGTGATGGAACAAATTATAACTCTGCAGCAGATGGAATAACATACGCCTATATAAACGGCAATGGAAGCATTACATCAAATGAGGTATACGGGACTTTTGAGGAAGGTAGCTACACAATGGAATTAATGATTGGCGATGGATTTAGCCAAGATAATCGATACCGTAATGATGGTCAAACTACCTTAGAAATAGGTTACCATGATGGAGATTACAATAACTTCACTCCCATTACAGGAGGTACTAGGGTAATCGAAGGCTGGCAAACACCAAATGGCACATGGTCTAGATTTTCCGTAACAGGAACTGTTATCGCTACAGACGCGGCTTTAGGCCAAGCTATTTCCATAAGAATTACCCATAACTGGAATTTTGATTTACTTCAATGGCAAGGTAATTATGACAATATTCAGTTATTCCGTGATTCTGATGCCGATGGAATTTCCGATTGTAAAGAATTGGATTCAGATAATGACGGATGTTTTGATGTCGTTGAGGCCGGTCATATTGATTTCGGTGGTGGATTGTTAGGCAACACGGTAGATGCCAATGGACTTGTAAATAATGGAGAAGGATACACCGGACCTAGACCTGAACAATGGAACAATATTTTAAATTCAGCATGTAATCCTTTAGACACTGATAGTGACGGCATTGAAGATGGAAATTATTATCGATATGACGCTGGAAATATATTACAAACAAATATTGATGAAGATGATGATAATGATGGTATTACCGATGAACAGGAAGACTGTAACTTATTAAATTCGATTTTTTTAAGACAACCTTTTGATTTTGAAAATCCTGAAAATAATTTTATTTTAGGAGGTAATAGTTCTCCATTTAGTAATCCTATGGATTATTGGTATAACGTTGCAGGATCTGGTGAAGCCTATGCCAATTTGGTTAATGCAGATAATTATACTTATGAAGAATACCCTTTGGGTAGTGGAATTTTTGTAACACCATCACCAAACTATAGAACTGATGGATCTTTAGTTCCCGATCTTGCAGACCCTGATTATCAAAACGATGCATATTTAGCTCTTAATGATGACATTACAATAACTCAAACAGGATCTAGATTAATTTTAGAAGAAGGTGTTTACATGCTTACAATAGCTGTAGGGGATGCTTTAGACTACGTAGACCGTTATCGAAATGACGGCACTAGTATCATTACAATTGGTTATGATACCGATTTAACCGATGGTGGTTTAAATTTCTTTGCTCTACCTTACGTTCTTATAATTAATCCAGAGGATACTCCAAATGGAACATGGACAGATTTTTCTATTAATTACGAGATTCCAGCAGGTTCACCCGCTATTGGGCAACATTTAAGTATTCGCATTGAACACCAAAGTAATGTTGCATTAAATCAACAATCAGGAAATTACGACCATATAAGAATTCAAAGAAATACAGATGGCTTAATGGGTACTGGAGATTTTATCCCTGATTGTCAAGATACCGATTCAGACAACGACGGCTGTCCAGATAGTATTGAAAATGGATATATAGATGATGATAGAGATGGAGTCATAGGAACTGGTGTCGCTACCACTGATGGAAACGGCTTAGTTACTAGTGAAGTTGGTTACACAACATTTCCTTTAAATGCTGGAGTTCGTATGATTTCAGAACCCGCAGTAATAGACACTGGTCTCACAGATCCAACCGTAGTTTGTGAAGGAGAAGATGCTATATTTACGGTAGTTGCATCCAGACCAGCTCCAAATACCAACATTGTATACGAATGGTATGAGATAACCAATACAGGAACAACATACACCTTACTTGTTGATGATGCAATAATTACAGGGGCAACAACTAATCAACTTACTATTGCAGCTGTAACAACTGCTGATGATGGAAGAATATTTGGTGTTCGTGTCATGGGAGATGACAATCTTTGTTACGAGGAATCTATTGCCACACTTAATGTAACGGCAGGCCCAACAGCAATTACCCCTGTAGCCACTGCGGCAAACATTTGCGAAGGCGAAGATGCCGAGTTTACTATAACCGGTACTCCCGGAGATATCATAACATACTCATTGGATGGAGGAACTACACCTGTTTCGGTAACTTTAGATGCCACAGGTATAGAAACAATAACCGAAACTTCTACTACAGCAGATATTACTATGGAAATTAGCAGTATAGAAAGTGGTACATGTATATTAAATTTAGTACCCGTAACCTCCGCTACGGTAACCGTCAACACCATCCCTACCTTAGACCCAGCTACTACCGCCACCTGTTCTGCAGATTTGGCGACCTATGATGTTGATGTGGTAGTAAACGCAGGCAACATTACAAATACAAGTGAAGGAGTATTAACAGGTAATACCATTACAGGTATAACCGCAGGCAATGACATTACAATTACGGTAGATAACAATGGTTGTATTAGAGACCTGAACATAACCGCACCAGATTGTTCTTGCCCTGTAATTGACATCCCTGTAAACGCAAATAATCCGTCTATATGTTTTGGTACCGCCACTCCTGATCTATCCGTAGATTTAGGAACCAATGGCGATGCCATAAATTGGTATGACGCTAGTACGGCAGGTACCCTATTAGGTACTGGAACCACGTATTCTTCTGGAGAAACGGCAGTTGGCACTTATACATATTATGCAGAAGCTATTGAAACAGTTTCTGGCTGTACAAGTAATAGAATTCCGGTAACCTTAACTATTAATTCAATGCCAGTTGTAGATACAAGTATGGACATTGATCAATGTGGTCCCTACACCCTACCCGTTTTATCTGCCGATAACTTTTATTACACTGCCCCTAACGGGTCAGGAACTAATCTTTTGGAAGGCTCTGATATTACTACTACTCAAACCGTATATATTTACGCAGAATCTGGTACCACGCCAAACTGTTTTGATGAAACCAGTTTTATAGTAACTATTAATGAAACACCACAATTGACTTTGATGGTTCCAACCTGTAGCGCTGACTTAAACACCTACTCTGTTGAATTTTCGAACAATATACCTACTGCTGTTTTAACAACATCTGCGGGAACTATTAGTGGTAATAGTATTATTGATATTCCATCAAATATAGGTTCCGTAACTATTACTGCGGATAACAATGGCTGTATAGCAACATCGACTACATTGGCCCCAGACTGCTCCTGCCCTATTATTGATGATGCGGCCAATCCAATAAACGTTAATACATGCGAAGGTAATCCCAACGGAACTTTACAAGTTTCTTTAGGTACTAATGGAGATACTATTAATTGGTACACCTCCGCTGCAGGAGGTACCAGTATAGCAAGTGGACTTTCCTTTACCCCTGCCGATTCCGCCATTGGCACCTATACTTATTATGCAGAAGCAAGTGATACTATTACAGGTTGTATAAGCGATAATAGAATTGCAGTAACCTTGACCATAGAACCGATACCGGTGGCAGACACTTTAAATGATGTTGGAGGTTGCGAATTTTTTGTCTTGCCAAATTTGAGCAACAATAATAATTATTACACAGGTGCAAATGGTACAGGTCAACTTCTTGCAGCAGGTAGCCAAGTGAGTCAAGACCAAACGATATACATATTTGCACAATCTGCTAACAATCAAGATTGTTCTTCTGAATCGCAATTTGAAGTAACTATATTAGAAGAACCAATTATTGATTTGCCGTACGAAGTATCTATGTGTAGTAATGAAAGCGGTATAGTTACTTCTACACCAATAGGAGTTGACTTGGGTCCTGATTACATTTATGATTGGACCCCAAATAACGACACCAATGGTGATGGAATTGAAGAAGCAATATTTAATGTCACCCAAGCTGGTGAATATAGCTTAAGAATTTATACCATTGGCAATACTATTAACTGTGGTGGTAGTTTAGAGCATATCGTAAATGTTACCGAGGCTCCATTGCCACAAGATATTGAAGTTGAAATTACCAGTGAAGGTTTTGAATTAAATTCTGGCAATAGAGTAAGAGCCATTATAAATAATGACATTTTTGCCTATACCAACTTTGAGTATAGTTTGGATGATCCTGATGGTCCCTACCAAACAGACAACTTTTTTCAAAATGTTGTTGGTGGTTTGCATACAATTTTTGTAAGATCTATTGGAGGTTGTGGTAGCACTTTGGAAAGTGCCCCATTCTTGATCGTAAATTACCCTACCTATTTTTCCCCTAATGGAGATGGATCAAATGATACTTGGTTTCCATTAGGTTTGGCAGACCCGAATTTAACAAATAATGTAGTTGCGGAAATTTATGACCGCCATGGTAAACTCGTACATTTCCTTGATCCTTTTGGTCCAGGTTGGGACGGCACCTATAATGGTGTGAGATTGCCAGAATCTGACTATTGGTTTGTAATTAGATATACCGATGCCACTGATAATAATAGAAGTATTCAATTTAAAGGCCACTTTAGTTTAATACGATAAGAATTAAAAATTGAATAAAAAAAAGTCGTCAGGGATCATACAATCTCTGACGCTTTTTCAATTTATACTATTGCCATTTACTTGTTATAAAAAACAGCCAATATATTTTTAACGGCATCTTTAATAGGTTTAGGAAAAAACCATGCAAGAGAATTAATTAACGTATTTCTTTCTTCATAAAACGACTTGTCAAATTCTATTTGAGGCAAAACATATTTAGGATGGCGTAAAGGAAAAGACAACTCCTCTCTCTTATCATAATTCATAAAAGGGCTTTTAGAACTATGCGTGGCATCTTCACCATATCCAATGTTACTTATAAGATTTACTTCTGGAAAAATACCTAATTGATTTTGAGCCGCTACACTATAGCACCATTGAAAATCCCAAGCACTAACTAGACCTGTTTCAACAGCTTTAATTCTTCGTTTCCAATAGGTATAATCTTTCCCTAAATAACCACAGTTAGACAAGATAGATTCTTCATAGTTACCAGATTTCCAGACCATATCATAATCCATATTTTCCCATGCCCTACGCCAAGTAGCCCAGCCCCAACATACAGCATATTTAGAAAAGCAATAAGAATCATTTACAGGTATAGTTCCTACTTGATTAAACCCGGAAATTAGACCAATACGTTGATCGTCTTTATAGTGTTCTAACAATGTTTGGCAAAATGGAAAAAAACTATCACTTGCAACACAATCATCCTCTAAAATAATTCCCTGCTCTTCATGATCAAAAAACCAATTGATTGCAGTATAAACACCTGGACCGCAACCAAGGTTTTCATCTTGAAATAACGTTTTTACTTCACAATCCCAATCAATAGCCTTTATAACGGCCTCTCTTGTTTTTCTAACCTTTTCCTCATCTTGAGGTACTGTATTTCTAGGTCCATCTCCAGAAATATACATTTTAGTAGGTTTACTTTTTTTAATAGCCTCCAAAGATTTCAAGGCAACCTCTGTTCTATTAAAAATTATAAAAAGTATTGGTGTATTTAACATCATTGGAATTTTAAGCTAGCGAATTAGGTAAAAAATTAGTGTTATAATCCAGTTCTTGAGCCCCTTTAATTAAAAAGTGTTTTATATGTGAAAGTTTCCAATCCGCAATAATCTGGTCTCTCCTCAGGAATACGGAATTTTTATCAAGTTGCCCTTTCCCATTTGTATGGCAGCCTCTAGAAGCCGATATACAAGACTCATATCCATTTTTCATCACAAATTCAAAAGCAGGTTTGGTAAAATTTTCAAACTTACCATAAGTGTATGCAAAGTGTTTTATAGGACCACATTTTTGAGTTAAAATTTCATCGGCCTTTAAAAAGTCTTCTTCAAATTCTTCTTGCGTCAATTGAGTAACCATATCATGCTTATAGGTATGGTTACCGATTTCATGACCTTGACTTTGCAGTAATTCTACTTCTTTCCAATTTAAAAATGCTACTGGCGGCATATCCAATTTATCATTACTAAAACTTTTAATTTGAGTAAATTCGGTCAATCCTATACTAGCTGGATTAATATAAAAACAGCAACTGGCACCATAATTATTAAGTACTTTTGCCGCCAACATATTATTTTGAATACCATCGTCAGAACTCCAGGCAATGTAGGGCTTGTCTATTCTATCTGTAAGCAATCTATCAACACCTTCGGAATGACTAATAAAAGAATGATCTTTAGAAAGGTAGGCTAACAGTTTCTCAAAGTTCTTTACCTCATCTTTAAATATATGATGAAAATATAAAAATTGAATTCTAGGCTTTTTTAAAAATTCATCATTTCCTAAGATACTATGCTTTAAACTAAGTACATCTAATACCGACGACCTTATTAATGATCTTAACTTACCTCCTTGGTTATTTTTTACAAGGGCATAAGTATCAATAATTACCGAATCTTTCATTTAAAATAATTTCATTTTCCAAAGATAGATTTAAAAATTTTCTCTGAATCTTATTTATAAACTAGTTATCGTTTTTAAAATTGTATGCTATGCTCAAATATTATAAAAATGTTAAAAAGAACGCAGTTGAACGAAAAATTGCAGTTGAAGACATCCAAATCATATTTTAGAACGTTTAATCCTAAAAGATATTTTTTTTGTGCATTTCATCGAATAAAATAGTTTTTAATCGACAAATTCAATTAAAAGTTGAATTTTTGAAACAAATAAACATTAACCTCTTTTACCTACTTAAATTATGAGTTTAAACCTTAGATTTCCCAAATTGTCTACGGCCCTTTTACTTTCGATTATTTTGACCTCATGTTCTAAAGATGCTGATTTACTTTCAGAATATGTTATCAACGATACTGACCAATATTCAGAGATCGGTATTTTAATTCGAAATGATTTTGTCACCACTCAGCCAAACCAAAGTATAGTTATTGATGTATTGTCTAATGATGATTTTCCTAATTGGGAAAACGTAAAAATTATTAGCGTATCATCTCCTAATAATGGCCAGGTTATTTTAAATGATAACAAAACCGTTACCTACATACCTGATGGTTTTATAAATACAGAAGATACTTCAAGTTCTGATCAGACACCTACTCCAGAGCCAGAACCTGAAACAACTCCTGAGCCGGAAACAACTCCTGAGCCGGAACCTACTCCTGAACCGGAAACAAGTACGGAAGAACCTGTTGAAGATACCTTTACGTATACAACAGAAGTTACAAACCCTGAAGACAACACCACAACAACAGAAGAAGCTACAGTAACAGTAATCGTTACAAATTCAACTTTAGCAACATCAGGTGAAAATGTTTACTACGTAACCACAAGTGGAAATTCAAACAACGATGGAAAATCAGAAAATTCTGCTTGGAGTCTACAACACGCTTTAAATATGGCAACTGCGGGAAATATTGTACATATAAAAGCAGGAAATTATGGTAATTTAAAACTAGAACAATCAAATAATGGAACTGGCAATAATCCTATAAATTTTGTTGGATACAAAAATACCCCCGGAGATATTATTTCTTCAAATGGATCAACTTTTACTTACGGAGATGATATAAATTTAATTGAAATGCCATTAATTAATGGTTATAATGCTAACTCATTAGGTACAGACATAGCTATATTTTCTAGGTCTGAGTTTGTAAATTTTTCAAATATTCAAATTAGAGGATATTCAATTGGTCTAATTGCACAAGGTAATAATCTAAATTTTGATAATATTGTGGTATCAGATGTTGGTGATTTCAGAGCTGGTTTATCAGGATTTCAAGATTACAATGGTGTAGGTATGAGAATTATCGGAAATAATAATTCTGTAAAAAATTCAATTGTTTTGAATTCCGGAGCTGAAGGCCTAGTTTTAAATAATTGTGATAATTGCCTAGTAGATTATGTTGAAGTAGCATCAGATAACAATGTTAATGCAACAGACTATTATCTATTATTAACGGGTGGTACTGAAAATACAACCGTGGAAAATAGCACAGTCAGAAGGAAAACTGGTTTAAACCATTTTGGTCACGGCTTAGTACTTAAGGCTGGTGCATATAATAATATTGTTAAAAATAGTAATGCTATTAATACTACCGTAGAATTATCATTCGGTAATGTTAGTTATAATCATATTACTAATATAAATGTAACTGGCACTTTTAGTGACAATAGTGATACCGCGGGATCTATAGAAGTTGCAAATGGTGCACATCATAATACTTTTAGCAATATTAGTATTGACAATGTATGGGGAGCTATTCGTTTTAGAGATTGGGAAGAAGGTTCAGACTCTAACAATTTAGTAAACGCTGGCAACAATAATTATTTTAATAATATTCAAGTTACCAACTCCAGAAACGCGATACATTTTGATGAATTCTCAAGAACTACAGGTGTTGCTAATGATAACGTTTTTGAAAATTGTACTTTTAAAAACATCTCTTATTTATTTATGGTAAATAGAAATAATTCAAACAATAAATTAATTAATTGCACTATTGAAAATACTTCTAATTTTTGGGCTAGCTCACCTTCTTATGGTTACTCTTTAAATAGTAATACAGTTTTCGAAAATTCAAATTTAATCAATGTAGGATTTTCACTTCCTTAACAATAAATATAATTTAATCAACTAAAAAAGGACAGTTTCTTGAAATTGTCCTTTTTTTTTTAAAGTCGTATTAGATTCATTCATAATATCAATTAAAATTTAATTTTTCACACAACAGAATTTTTTCCAAAAACTATCGTTTGTTAATTAAACTAAAAGTTTAAAAGTATTATACATGAATAAAGTTGCATTAATAACTGGAGTTACAGGACAAGACGGTGCCTATTTAAGTGAGTTTCTTTTAAAAAAAGGATATATTGTACATGGTCTAAAAAGAAGATCTTCACTTTTTAATACGGATCGAATAGATCATTTATATCAAGATCCACATGTAGAACATAGAAACTTCATTTTACACTATGGGGATATGACCGATAGTACCAACTTGATTAGAATAATACAAGAAGTTCAACCAGACGAGATTTATAATCTTGCCGCTATGAGTCATGTTCATGTATCTTTTGAAGTACCTGAATACACTGCTAATGCAGATGGGATTGGTACGTTACGAATTTTGGATGCTGTAAGAATGTTGGGATTATCTGAAAAGACCAGAATTTATCAAGCTTCCACTTCTGAATTATACGGTAAAGTTCAAGAGGTACCACAATCAGAAACTACTCCATTTTATCCAAGAAGCCCTTACGCCGTAGCTAAAATGTATGCCTATTGGATTACAGTAAACTATAGAGAAGCTTATGGCATGTATGCATGTAACGGAATTTTATTTAATCATGAATCACCAATTAGAGGGGAAACTTTTGTTACAAGAAAAATCACGAGAGCAACTGCAAGAATTGCTTTAGGTTTACAGGACAAAATTTACCTGGGTAACCTAGATGCACAACGTGATTGGGGCCATGCAAAGGATTATGTACGTATGATGTGGATGATTCTACAGGCTGATGAAGCGGAAGATTGGGTAATTGCCACCGGTAAAACTACTCCAGTTAGAGAATTTGTAAGAATGAGTTTTCAAGAAGTTGGTATTGAATTAGAGTTTAAAGGCGAAGGCGTTAACGAAAAAGGATACATAAAAGCTTGCGGCAACCCAGAATTTCAGTTAGAAATTGGAAAAGAAGTTTTAGGTGTGGATCCTAAATACTTTAGACCTACTGAAGTAGACCTATTAATTGGAGATCCCTCTAAAGCAAAAACTAAATTAGGCTGGGATACAGAATATGAGCTAAAAGATTTGGTTAAAGACATGATGCAAAGTGATGTAAAACTAATGCAAAAAGATCAATATCTTAAGGATGGCGGATACCGTATCTTGAATTACTTCGAATAAGAATATTTAAGCAATACATATTAAAATTATAGCCCCTAAGCTAGTAGTTGAATTTCAACATTGATTCTAACACTTAGGGGTTTTTTTGAATATTGAAATAAATTGTATTATAAAAAAATACAAGTCTAATTCAAAATTAAAATATAGTTTAGACTGCTAAATTGAAAAAGATTTTAATATTCTTGCAAAATTAATTAACAAGCACCCTCATAAAGAATAAATTTGAGTCAAAAAGCCAGTTTTAATTCTAAAATATTAGGAGGAATGCTTTGGAGTACTTTGGAAAAGTTCTCCGTACAAGGTGTTTCTTTTGTCATAGGAATCATTTTAGCTAGACTACTTACGCCTAAAGAATATGGAACCGTAGGTTTATTATTAGTTTTTATATCATTTTCTCAGGTTTTCATTGATAGTGGTTTTGGTGCTGCGTTAATTCAAAAACAAGATAGAACAGAAAACGATATTAATACCGTCTTTACTTTTAACTTTCTGGTCGCCATATTTTGTTTTGTAATTATATGGCTATTCGCCCCATTCATATCAGAATATTATGAAATTGAAGAGTTAACAAAATTTGTACGCATATTATCTATTACTTTATTTTTCCAAGCAATTGGCTTAATACCACAAACACTTCTAACTATAGAAATGAATTTTAAGTCTTTAGCAAAAATTAACATTATTGCTACTGTACTAAGCGGAATTATCGCAATTTATCTTGCTTATAATGATTATGGAGAAATGGCTATTATATGGCAAACAATCTTAAAAACATTTTTTATTGCTATAATAATTTGGTCCTTTGTAAAATGGAGACCTAACTTTAAATTTGTTAAAGATTCTTTTAATAGTTTGTTCTCATTTGGGTCTAAATTGTTAATATCTTCTCTATTAAATAACATAGTTAATAACATTACCTCATTATTTATAGGAAAATACCTTTCAGTAAAATCTTTAGGTTATTATACAAGAGGAAGTCAATTTTCAGATATGATTTTTGGATCTATATATTCAATATATAACAGTGTTTTACTGCCAAGCTTATCATCAATTCAAAACAACAAAGAATTACTTGTATCTCAAACTAGAAATATTATAAAAGTTTCATCTGTACTAATTTTTCCCTTTTTTATATTTTTAGCAGTAAACTCCAAGCCTATTATCATTTTATTACTTACTGATAAATGGATTGAAGCTGCACCAATTATGGGCATTATCTGTATAGCTAGAGCAATCACAATTATTTCAGGGGTAAACATTAATTTATTATATGCTATAGGACGAAGTGACTTAGTCTTAAAACAACAATATTTTAAATTATTAATAAGAATTGTATTCTTATTAATTTCTTTAAAATTTGGCATTGTTTGGATAGCAATTGCTGAATTATTAGCTACAATAGTTCATTTTTTCATAAACACTTATTATCCTGGTAAGATTATGGAGTATGGAGCTTTTAAACAAATTAACGACTCAAAAGTACCAATACTAATAAGTGCTTTTTTAGCCATTATTTCATTAATACTATTTAGTATAATGGACAATAACATTTTAAAAATATTATCCTCAACAATTCTTTTTACAATTATATATTATACTATTTCTAAATTATTCGGAAATAATGAGATAGACAGGTTGTCAAAAAAAGTTAAACAAGCTATATGGAAAAAATAATTTCTAAAAAAACTCTTTGTTGTATTCTTAATCACGCACCTCATTACAGAGATTCTATTTTTACAATGTTAGACAATGAATTTATTTGCTCATTTTACATCGGGGATAAAGTAATTAGTCCCGTTAAACAAATGAATTATAATAACCTAAAAGGTTTTAAGAAAGTCTTTTCGAATAAATGGATATTGGGAACAACATTTATGTGGAATAATGGAGTTGTAAGCTTGATTTTCAAAAAATTTGATTATTACCTTTTAATTGGTGAACCCTCTATTTTATCCAATTGGTTAATACTGATTATAGCTAAATTTTTAAATAAAAAAGTATTTATTTGGGGGCACGGAATTAAGGATTTAAATAAAAATAAGTATTATTGGTTCGAAAGATTATTTCATAGACTGCCATATAAAATTTTTGTTTACGGGGATAGAGCAAAACAGAATATGATAAGTTTAAATTACGAAAAGGATAAAATAATTCCAATTTATAATTCGCTAAATTATACTGAACAATTAGAAATTAGAAAACATTTAAATAGCACCGATATATTCACATCTTATTTTAATAATGATTATCCAATTATAATATATGTAGGTCGAATTTTATATTCTAAAAAATTAAATTTATTGGTTGAAGCCACTAATAGTTTGATTAAAAAAGGTACAAAAGTTAATTTAGTTATCGTTGGCCCAGAAGTCGACGACCAAAGTATTCCAAAATTAGTAGATGAACTAGAAATAAATAAGCATGTTTGGTTTTATGGACCCTGCTACGAAGAAAAGTTACTTGCTGAACTTTTTTACAATTCTAATGTAAATGTCACTCCAGGTGACATTGGGTTATCCGCCATTCATTCTTTAACATATGGCTGTCCTGTTATTACTCATGATAATTTTGTAAAACATGGACCAGAATTTGAAGTTATAGAAAATAATTTAACTGGTAGTTTCTTTAAAGAGAATGATTTGACAGATTTAATTGAAAAAATAAGAATTTGGATTAATATAGGTGATTCCAAAAAAACTGCAACTAAAGATTATGCATTTAGATTAATTGAAGAAAAATGGAATCCCATTAATCAGCTAAAAATTTTCGTAAAAACATTTAATTCTTAATTTTGAGAAAAATAAAAAACCAAATTGCAAAAAGTCCTTTTGTTTTAAAAATATGGACTTTTCTATATCTTTCACGGTTAAAAAAAGAAAAAAATCTTGAATTTAATTGGGGTGTTATAGTTTCAAAATCTTCAATATTTGAAGGAACCAATACCTTTTATTCAAATTCTGAATTATATTCATCTTATATTGGTTTTGGTACATATATCTCTGAAAATTCATTTCTTCAAGATATTAAAATTGGTAAATTTTGTTCTATTGGACCAAATTTAAAATGTATCTATGGCAACCACCCTACATCTAAATTTGTTAGCACCCACCCTGCATTTTTCTCGACTAGAAAACAAGTGAATTTAAGTTATGTTTCAAAAAATAAATTTCAAGAATTTTCTAAGAATGTATCCAATTCAAATGAATATTCTATTAACGTTGGAAATGATGTCTGGATTTCAGCAAACGTAACAATTTTAGATGGAGTAAAAATTGGAGACGGTGCAATCATAGCATCAAATAGCTTAGTTAATAAGGATGTGGAGCCTTATACAATTGTTGGAGGAGTCCCTGCAAAACCAATAAAAACAAGGTTTGAAAAAGATGAAATTGATTTCTTATTAAAGTTTAAATGGTGGAATAAATCACTAAATTGGATTGAAGAAAATTCAGATAAATTTACAGATATTAAACAATTCATTAAACAAAAGAACAACTAATTATCATTAACTAAAATTAATATGTTTAAAATTATTAATAAAATAGGGCTAGTACCATTTTTTCTTTTAGTGATATATCTAATCGATCCTTTTTATTATGGTTTTTTATTCGGGTATTTAATTTTTATTTACTTTTTCCTATCTGGGGATGTTTTAAAATCACTACTAGATACAGATGTATTATTACTTACTTTATTTTCTACGGTATATGCCATCTTTTATAGCTTTGACCCTATAAGAGGCTCTCAATTTATATTTATATATCTTCTATTTCCTCCCACGTTTTATTTACTGGGAAAACATATTTGCAAAAAAATAGATAATATAGAAGAGTCATATAAATTTTTAATTATAATTTCTATAATTTATTCCATTATTGCTCTTGTATCTATTCATTTAAATATAATTCAAAACGGATTTGTTCAAATCAATAGAGATGTTTCAATGATTTGGTCAAATGAACCAGTTACCGCAACAGGAATGGCTGCATATTTATTTGCTAATATGTGTATTCCGGCTTTATTAGTATTTAATTTTAAGAAAGAATTATTGAGGGAAAACATTATTTTAATAATAGTTTATATTCTATCTCTTTTGGCTGTATTAAGACTAGGTAGTAGGACTCAAATAGGTATTTCATTACTAACTTTATTTATATCCATTTTATTCTCTATTTCTAAGCAAAATGTTGTTAAAAAAGTAATATCTATCATTACCATTGTTTCATTAACATTTATATCCTTTACATACTTAACCATAAATAAAAAATCTGATTTTCTATCTGCGTATGCAGATAGAATGGACAGTAAAAAATATGGCGCAAGTACTGCAGGAGGAAGAACCGAAAGATGGACAAAATCATTAGATAATTTAATAGATAAGCCCTTAGGTTGGGAAATTAGTGATTTTGGATATTCACATAATTTATGGCTAGATGTTGCTAGATCAGGAACAGTAATAGCATTCATAATATTAGTGCTGTTTAGTTTACGTTCATTATTAAATACAAAAAATAGCATATCTAACAAGCACATTTCATTTCTTCCATACAAAAAAATAGTAATGGTGCTATCACTAGCATTCTATCTTCAATTTTTTGTTGAACCAATTTTAGAAGGATCTTTACAATTATTTATTTTCTTTTGCTTTTTTCAAGGTTTGATAAATCAAAACTTATTGTCTTTTAGTTTAACAGGTCAAAACAATAAATAATTAGCTTTTGGGTTAATTTAAATATTCACAAAATTAATTTATGACAATTGCAGTTCTTCTTACTTGTTTCAACAGAAAAGAAAAGACGTTAAAAGCACTTCATAGACTGATGCTTGCCTATAATACCTTTACTGATCAAATAAGTCTTAAAATTTATCTAACCGATGATGGCTCTACGGATGGTACAGGGGAAGCAGTAAGAGCAAAATATCCAGAAGCAATTATACTTCAAGGTAATGGAAATCTATATTGGGCAGGTGGTATGCGTAATTCATGGAGAGAAGCCTTAAAAGGTAATTTTGATGCCTATTTACTTTTAAATGATGACACCAATGTCTTTGAAAACGTATTTCAAGAGCTTTTAAGCGCTCATGAATATAGTCTTAAACAATTTGGTCGCCAAGGTATTTATTTAGGTTCTACCTATGATGAAAATACTAAAGAAATAAGCTATGGTGGAGCTAAACTCACTAACAAATTTATGTTCAAGTATCACTTTCTTACACCAAACGGAAAATTTCAAAATTGTGAGTTGGGCAATGCTAATATTATGTTAGTACCTAAAGAGGTCGTTAATGAAATAGGCATACTCTCTGAAGGTTATATACACGGTGTCGCCGATTATGACTACACCCTAAAAGCTATCCAAAAAAATATCCCTGTGTTGATTACACCTAACTATTCAGGTACCTGCACAGATGATCACAGTGATATATATATGACCTTTCCAGAAAAGACATTTTCTGAACGACTTGCTCTATTAAAAAGTCCTTTAGCACTTGACTTTACATCTAATTTTAATTTAATGCTACGGCACTTTCCTTTACGTGTTCCTTTTGTTTTATTTAGTGCAGGTTTAAAATTATTTATGCCCTCAATTTACGTTAAGGGGTTAAGAATAAATAGATAAACAACCATTGGTGAAAACTATTTTTTAAAACTTAATAGCTTTAGAATAAGCAAATTAATTTAGGCTATAGATTTCATTTTTATTGTAAGAAAATTAATCTACAGACATTATAAAAGCTTTACATCTATTAAATATTCTATATACCGATTAATACTTAGTATTCGTCTTTTTTATCTAAAATTTGTCTCAAAATAAAAGCATGACAAAATATATAGCCACCTGGGTTTATTTAGATTCATCATCTGAAAAGTCAAAATATCCAAACAATAAAGGAGATTCTACTACACCAGAGTTTCAAGCGGTTTATTGGCGCTGTATAGTTCTATTTTTTAAAACTTCTTTGCGGTTCAATAAAAATGCTACTCATTTATTATTTACGAATACTGCTGTTATACCTACCATTGACGGTATGGATTTAAGCATCTTTTTTAAAGAAAATAGTATTGAGGTTATTACATTAAGTAATAAATATCCATTACCGAATAACTACTTTGGTAAATTTAGAAACCAATATTTTGAATTCTCCATTATTGATCACATGGCTACCCGTATGCAAGATGAGGATGGCTTTCTACTATTGGACTCCGATTGTATTTTCACCCAACCAATGGATAATGCCTTTAAAGAACTAGAGGCAGAAGAAATGGCTATTACCTACGTAGTAGACCATGAAACAGAATATATGATCCATGGGGTCAGCGGTGATAACATGAAAGAGATTTTCAAGGACTTTGGCGTGGTGGTAGACCAAAATCCATATTATAGCGGCGGTGAGCTTCTATTTGCCAAAGGAGCCTTTATCAAAAATGTTTCAAACGATTTTCCTCAACTTTTTGACAACATGTTAAAGCGACACAAAGAAGGAAGAATAAAATTTAATGAAGAAGCCCACGTACTTAGTTATTACTTTTACAAACACAAAGCATTAATGGCCGGTATGGATAAGTACATAAAACGTTTGTGGACGAACAGAAACTATTTTAGAAATGTACAGCCAAATGACGTTAACCTTGCCATTTGGCACCTGCCAAATGAAAAGAATACCGGTTTAGATAAATTATTTGGTATGCTTACCAAGGGAAATGATTTTACTTTGTTACCAGAAGATGAATACTTGAAAACGGTACACGATGCATTATTAAGAAAATCTAACTACAAGAAAGACTATATTGCCATGTTCAAAGATTTTGGATCAAAGTTTTTAATGATGGTGGGTCTAAAAACTAAATAGAACGTTTGGCATTACGCAAAAAAAATATAGTTCAAATAAATGTAGAATCTAATTTTGGTTCTACCGGTAAAATTTGTGTGAACATTAGCGATTATCTAGCGTCTCATGAAAATGAACCTCATATTGCACATGGTCCTATACATAGAGATACCAATAACAGCACCTACCAAATAGGAACAAAGCTGGACTACTATCTGCACATATTAAATACCCGATTTTTTGACAAACATGGCCTTGGTTCTAAAAAAGCTACAAAGCATTTTTTAAATAAGCTGAAAGTTTTAAAACCAGATTTAATTCACCTGCATAATATTCACGGATATTATATTAATTATGAATTATTATTTGAATTTATAAAAGAAACAAATATACCAGTAGTATGGACCTTACATGATTGTTGGTCATTTACTGGGCACTGTACCCATTTTGAATATATTGATTGTGAAAAATATAAGACGGCCTGTACCAAATGTCCACTAACGTATACGTATCCTAAAAGTTGGTTGGTAGATCGTTCTTCAAAAAATTTCGCACAAAAGAAAGCATCTTTTACGGGAGTAAAAAACTTAACGTTGGTACCGGTTTCTAAATGGTTGGGCACTAAGGTAGAACAATCCTTTTTACGCCACTACCCTATTCATACCATAACAAATGGTATAGACGTTTCTACTTTTGAGCCTAAAAACACTACAGCTCATAAAATTGAAAAAGGTTGGAACAATTTTAAAATTATACTAGGTGTTGCAAGTGTTTGGGACAAAACCAAGGGATGGGAAGATTTTATAAAAATTGCAACCCATTTAAAAGAAGACGAAAAAATTATACTTGTAGGTCTTTCAAAACAACAGATAGAGGTATTACCTGAAAATATTATTGGAATAGAAAGAACCGATTCTAAAGAAGAATTGATTCAGTTATACTCATTGGCGGATGTATTTATGAACTTAACATATGCGGATACCTACCCTACCACAAACTTAGAAGCATTTTGTTGTGGCACACCGGTAATTACCTATAATACAGGAGGTAGTGTAGAAGAAATAACAGACTACAATGGCGCTATAATAGAACAAGGAAATTATTTAGAAGCATATAAAGTATTCAACAAAATGGGCGCTACATTTAAAAAAGAGCATTCGGAAACCATTAGAAATAATGCAATTAAGAAGTTCGACAAAAATTTTCAGTTAAAAAAGTACGACGAACTATACCAATCTCTTTTAAATTAACGTTAGACATTACGTATTAGCCTTATAATAAAAACTAATATTTTCAAAATCAATAATTGAAAATTGAAAAAGTCCTTTAATGAACTTAATTTTAGATAACATTATATTTTCTTTACAAGATGCAGGGGGTATATCAAATTATTGGTATCAAATCTTAAAACGAATCAAAGAAGAAGAGGACTTAAACATATATTTATTTGATGATTCAGAAAAATCTTCCAACATTTTTAGGCAAGAATTGAATCTTTCTAACTTTAGACAATTAGGAAAAAGTCCTGGCTTGGTTGGTAGATATACTAATCCTAAACTTGCTCAATTAAACAAACAAGCTATATTTCATTCTAGCTATTATAGATACTCAAAGAATTCTAAACATTTGAATGTCACCACTGTTCATGATTTTACCTATGAACATTTTTTCACTGGCATTCAATTATATGCTCATACCAATCAAAAAAGAAAAGCTTTAGCACATTCAGATGGTATAATTTGCGTATCCGAAAATACTAAAAGAGATATGCTCCACTTCTTTCCAGAGTTAGCTGAAAAGAAGACAGTAGTTATTCCGCACGGTGTTGGAAAACATTTTTATCAAATTGAGAAAAAAGAGTTAAGTAGCAAAGATTATTTTAACGGCAGACCCTTTATTTTATATGTAGGAGACCGAAAAGCTATATACAAGAATTTTAACCTTACGGTTAGGGCCAGTAAATTAAGTGGCTTACCTTTGGCCATTATTGGTGGTAGCCCTTTAACAGATAAAGAACAAGTTTTCATTAATTCTAAATTGCAAGTTGATGATTACGTACATTTTAGCGGTGTTTCGAATGAAGAACTGAACGAGTTTTATAATAGAGCACTTTGTTTAGTATACCCTTCATCCTATGAAGGTTTTGGACTTCCGTTATTAGAAGCTCAAAGCGCAGGTTGTCCAATAATTGCTATGAATACCTCATCTATACCAGAAGTTGTAGAAGATAGCGGTATTTTACTTGAAGAGGAGTCCCCAGAATTAATAGCAGGTCAAATAAAATTGTTACTGGATAATGACTACAGAAATAATTTAGTTGAAAAAGGTCTAAAAAATGTCAAAAGGTTTACGTGGAAAAATACATTTCAAAAAACATTTGACTTTTATAAAGAATTAATAAACCAATAAGTTTATAAATTTTGTAATGAACACAGAAAAGCAAGATATAAAACCATTGGTAAGCATTGTAACCGGTACTTATAACAGTTCTAGATTTATTAGTGACTGTGTAAAAAGTATAGATAACCAAACCTATAAAAATATTGAGCACATCATAATAGATGGCAACTCTAAGGACAATACGGTTTCTATAATTGAAGATATGCCGAATAGAGTTTCTAAAATCATTTCAGAAAAAGATGATGGCATTTATGATGCTATGAATAAAGGATTAAAATTAGCGGATGGTGAAATAGTAGGCATTTTAAACTCTGATGATTTTTATAATTCTAATGAAGTAATACAAAGTGTAGTCAAAGCCTTTGAAGATCCTAGTATAGATTGTGTTTATGGCGACCTAGTATATGTAGAGCAATTAAATACAGACAAAGTTGTTAGAAATTGGATAACTGGACCTTACAAAGAAAATGCATTTAAAAAAGGTTGGCATCCTGCACATCCATCTTTTTTTGTAAGAAATTCTGTTTACAAGAAATTAGGATATTTTAACCTAAATTTTGGTCTTGCAGCCGATTTTGAATTAATGCTTCGCTTTTTAGAAGGTAATAAGATAAAAGGTGAATACATACCTTCACCAATGGTTAGAATGAGACTTGGTGGTGCTACCAATAAAAGTTTAAAAAATATTTTACAAGGAAATAAAGAGTGCGTTGAAGCATTTAAAGCTAATGACTTGAAAGTCTCAGCTGCATACCCGATATATAGATTGCTACCTAAATTAAAACAATTTCTCAAATGAAAGTTTTAATAACAGGTGGTAACGGGTTTTTAGGCAGGTATTTTGTTAAACATTGGAACGGCAAAGGGCATGATGTATTAACCTTGGGCAGAGGCGACAATAGTGATATAAGATGTGACATTAAAGAAGAGGTACCTGAAATTGATGAAGATTTAGATTATGTTATTCATATTGCCGGTAAAGCGCATAGTATACCCAAAACGAAGGCCGATGAAGAAGATTTTTATAAAGTAAATGTAAATGGAACAGCTAATCTTCTTAAAGGTTTAGAGAATAAACGAATAAAAGGATTTATGTTCATTAGCAGTGTTGCAGTTTACGGTGCTAAAGACGGATCAGACATTACAGAAAAAAACGAATTAAAAGCCACGGATAGTTACGGAAAAACAAAAATTGAAGCTGAGAAAATTATTACTGAATGGGGCTTTGAGCAGAAGATTACTGTTTCTATTATAAGACCTCCTTTAATTGTAGGAAAAAATGCTCCTGGAAATTTAGGTAAGATGATTACCGGAATTGAAAAGGGACGATATTTTAATATTGATAACGGAAAAGCAAAACGATCCGTAGTTTTAGCGGAAGATTTAGCTGAATTTTCAACAGAGCTTATTACTATTGGTGGCGTATATAATTTAACTGATGGTTTTAATGCAAGTTTTCATCAATTATCAGATGTGATTTCAAAAACCAAGAACAAACAAAAAGTAAAAAATATGCCTCTTTGGTTAGCCAAAGGAATTGCGAAAACTGGAGATTTCATTGAAATGATATTAAAAAAAGAGGCTCCTTTTTCAACAAAAAAATTAAAACAAATGACAACTGATTTAACGTTCAGTTCAAATAAGGCTACTACAGTTGGTTGGCGACCGAAAAAGGTAGTGACGAACGTTGAGTTTTGGATAAATTAAAATAAGACCATTTTAAACTATAAATAATGATAATTTTAGGATTAAACACACATCACGCAGATTCTTCAGCAGCTATATTTGTTGATGGTAAATTAATTGCCGCTACAGAAGAAGAGCGTTTTACAAGAATAAAACATTGGGCCGGCTTTCCTGCCGAGGCCATTAAGTTTTGTTTAAAAGAGGCCAATACTACCTTAGAAGAGGTAGATTATATCACCTTAGGTAGAGACCCTAAAGCTAAAATTGACAAGAAGGCCTTATATGCCCTTACTAATTTAAAGACCGGAACATCATTATTAAAAAATCGTTGGGAAAATAGAAAGGATATTTCTTCTATGGCCGAACAATTTGAAAATGCTTTTAATATTCCTCAAGATATTATCAATGCCAAATTAGTTAACGTTGAGCATCATAGGGCCCATTTAGCATCGGCATTTTTTGCTAGCCCGTATGAAGAGTCTGCCATTATATCAATTGATGGATCAGGTGATTTTACAACTACAATGTTCGCTTATGGAAAAGGCAATAAAATTGAAGTATTAGATTCTATAGATTATCCGGTTTCATTAGGTTTTTTATATACGGCATTCACTCATTTTTTAGGTTTCCCTCATTATGGAGACGAATATAAAGTAATGGGTCTCGCTCCATATGGAGAACCAAAATATGTAGACAAGGTAAAGAAATTGATCAAATTCAAAGAGAAAGGTCTTTGGACTTGGAAAAAACAATATTTTGGAGAGATTAAAGCGTTATATGAAAACAATCAACCTATAGTTGAGCCATTCTTCACTAAAAAATTCGAAGAGCTTTTTGGAACACCTAGAGGTGCAAAAGAAGAGTTAACGCAGTATCATAAAGATTTGGCAAAGTCCGTTCAAACAGCCACTGAAGATGTAATTTTTCATATGGCAAACCATTTGCAAAAAGCTACGGGCAGTAAAAATATTTGTATTGCAGGTGGGGTTGCCCAAAACTCTGTTGCAAACGGAAAAATAATTGCAAATACGGATTTTGATAACCTATATATACCTTCAGCAGGTCATGATGCCGGTATATCAATGGGATCGGCACTATACCACTACAATCAAACTTTAGACTTTCCAAGAGCCGGAGAGCAAAAATCTGCTTCAACTGGTTCTCATTTTAATAATGATGAAATAGAAGCATATTTAAAGAGCAAAGGTGTTTCGTATAAAAAAATGGAAGATGCGGAATTGTATGATTACATTTCAGATAAGCTAATTGTACCTTCTGTAGTAGGTTGGTATCAAGGTAGGGCTGAATTTGGTCCAAGAGCATTAGGTAATAGATCTATTATTGCCGATCCGCGAAATGAGAAAGCTAAAGAATTATTGAATCTTAAAATAAAACGTAGAGAGAGTTTTAGACCTTTTGCTCCGTCCATTTTAAAGGAATATGTGGGAGAGTATTTTGAATATGATTCAAATGTGCCGTTCATGGAAAAAGTTTTTCCTATCAAAAAAGAAAAACATAAAGAAATACCTGCTGTTACACACGTTGATGGTACAGGTAGATTACAAAGTGTAGATAAAGTGGTTTCACCAAGGTATTACAACTTAATAGAAGCCTTTAGACAGAAGACAGGTGTTCCTATTCTTCTTAATACATCATTCAACGAAAATGAACCAATAGTGAACACGCCAGCTGAAGCCTATGCTTGTTTTGAAAGAACGGCTATGGATGTTTTGGTCATGGAAAATATCGTTGTAGAAAGATAATATTCAACCACAAGGAAGATAAATGAGTTCAATTACTCTTTTTGCAATCACATTCTTATTTCTATTTTTTTGCGCCTATTCATATATTAAAATAGCGCAAAAATTTGGGATTGAAGATGTGCCAAATCATAGAAGTTCACATACGCTAAATACTATTAGAGGGGGCGGTATACTATTCGTAATATCCTTATTCATTTATTTTTTTAAGCAGTCTCTACCACTACCCTTTTTATTTGCTGCAATATTTTTAGTAGCCTTTGTCAGTTTTGTAGATGATCTAAAATCACTTGGTACACTAAGCAGATTGGGGACACAGATAATTGCTGTTATTCTAGTTTTCTATCAATTAAATCTTTTTGATAATGCTATTTTCTGGATACTGCCGTTACTAATTTTCTGTCTTGGAATTATAAACATCTATAATTTCATGGATGGCATAAACGGTATTACAGGCTTTTATTCTTTAGTTGTTTTACTTTCTATATTGGTATTGAACTATTCATTTAATCTTATTGACTATCAAATTTTAGTTTTTGGAATTTTAGGAATCGTGGTATTTGGTTTCTTCAATTTCAGGAAACAAGCCATTTTTTTTGCCGGTGATATTGGTAGTATTTCTATTGGAGTTTTTATCACTTTCTTACTATTACTATTCTCTTTTATTTTGAATACTCCCCTACCATTTATGTTTATTACCGTTTATTTGGTTGATGGAGGTGTTACCATTATTTCTAGATTATTAAAAAAGGAGAATATTCTTAAACCACACAAAAGTCATCTTTATCAAAATCTAGTACATATAAAATCTGTTAATCACTTGACCGTTGCTGGTGGTTACGCTATAACACAGATTTTAGTTAACACCATTGTGCTATTGGTAATACACGAAAATTTAAGTTTACAATTACTTACAGCCGTACCATTAATTTTACTGCTAATTAGCGTTCACATTTTTTTAAATAAAAAGATGAAACTTAATATTAAAGAACAAAACACATAACTTATAAGTCGTAACTACCAGAACTCCTCTATGTATAAGAATACTTCTCTAGTTTTCTATTTCAGTTTTTTTTAACCGCATCGGTTAAATTGATTCTTTAAATTCAATTATTTATTACTTTCGCTTAGTTTATTGATCATCATAAACTAAGCTGCAGTTTCATTTAGTGATTTTAATATCAATTCCCCAAATATTTCATGGTTAATAACAAGTTTTTTTTATTCTTCCTTTTCTCTTTGTTATTCTTGTTCGCTTATAGCCAAGAACTATCTTATAAAGAGGCTTACCCGAACATTACATTCAATTTTCCTACTGAAATCCAAGCTAGTGTAGACGGTACGGATCGTATGTTCGTCGTTGAGCAGCCAGGTTTCATAAAAGTTTTTCCAAACAAAGAAGATGTTACCACACAAGAACTGGTTACATTTTTAGATATTTCCTCTAATATAGCGTATAGCGCCGGCCAAGAAATTGGACTTTTAGGTTTAGCCTTTCATCCAAACTTTAGAAATAATGGCCATATTTTTGTTTATTATATTGATCAACCAAGTAATTACAGAATTAATATTGCGCGTTATACCGTAGATAGTTCCAATCCTAATTTGATCGATTCTTCATCTAGAACAATTATTGCGCAATACACGAAAAATCAATCAGACTCCAACCATAATGGCGGCAAAATTGCTTTTGGTCCTGATGGCTATTTATATATTTCTATTGGTGATGGCGGCGGCGGCGGCGACCCGCAAGGAAATGGACAAAATTTGAATACTGTTTTTGGAAGTATGCTTCGAATAGATGTAGATTTAGACGGCAACAATCCTTTAGAAACAAACACTGAATTACCTGATGGCAATTATGAAATACCAAGCGACAACCCAAGAGTGGGCTTGTCAGGATTAGATGAAATTTATGCTTGGGGAATTAGAAATACATGGAAATTTTCTTTTGACCCTACCGGTAACCTGTGGGGCGCGGATGTAGGACAAAATTCCTATGAGGAAATTAATATCATTACCAAAGGCGGCAACTATGGCTGGAACAAGTTTGAAGCTAATACAGAGCCTAGCTATGGAAGTGAAACCTTACTTGCTACATCACCTGATATTAAGCCTATTTTCTTCTATAACCACAATGCATCTGACCTTTCCATAACCGGTGGATATACCTACAACGGTTCGTTGACGAGCAACAGTTTAAAAGACAAATACATCTATGGCGATTATGTTTCAGGACGTGTGTGGGCTCTTGAATATAATCCATTGAACGGTGCCACATCAAATGAACTACTTTTTAAAACAAATGGTGAGTTCATTTCCTCATTTGGTGAAGATGAAACTGGTGAGTTATATTTCTCCGATTACGGAGAAAATGCAAAAATTTTTAAAATTACGGAAACTGTAACCGGTCCCGTGACAACACCGGTAAATGGAACTGGAGAATGGAAATCACTATCCTTAGGAACAAATGGAATTGTAGAAGCTATTACAACTTCTACAAATGACTTAAGTTACATAGCAGGTTCATTCTCTAGTGCCGGGGGAATAAATGTTTCCAATTTAGCAACTTTAAGTACAAACGAACAATGGGCCACATTGGGTGTCGTTGTAGAAGGAACTATATTAACTACTGCATTGGCAACGGACGGAACATTATACATAGCCGGGGATTTTACAACAGTAAATGGTATTGAAGCCAACAATATTGCAAAATGGAACGGTAGCACTTGGTCATCTTTGAATTCCGGCACCAACGGTCAAGTTTCTACAATAGACTTTAATGAAGATGGAGTTTTGTTCGTTGGCGGTGTATTTACTACTGCTGGTGGCTTAAATGCCAATAATATAGCAAAATGGGAAAATGAAAACTGGAGCTTGCTTACAGACGCTTCAACAAATATTTCAGGAACCAATAATGAGGTAAGATCCATTCATATAGAAGACAATGGTCAAGTTTATGTGGGCGGGAATTTTGACACGGCAGGTGGTATTGCCGCAAATAGAATTGCTCTATGGAACGGTACTAATTGGTCTTCCCTGGGTTCTGGCACCAGCGGATTTGTACAAGCAATAGAATCTATAGGTAATTATTTATATGTTGGAGGCAACTTTGCCATTGCCGGGGACAAAACAGTAAATAGAATAGCCAGATATGATAAAAACAGTAGCACATGGCAAGCTATGGGAACAGGGGTCAGTGGAAACATAAATGCTATTACCCATAATAGCCCATACATTTATGTAGGAGGTACATTTGATACTGCAAGTGATAATGGATCTATAGATAAAGTAATGAACAATATTGCCCGATGGAGCGAACAAAGTGGTTGGGAAGCTTTAGGAACAGGTACCAATGTAGGTGTAAATACCAGAGTAAACACCTTACAATTTATAAAGGATGAAACCCAGCTATTAGTTGGTGGTAACTTTGATGTAGCGGGAAATGTGAACGCCAACAATATTGCTATATGGGCAGAAGCTTTTTGTACTGATGAAAACGTAATTCCAGAATATTTCATAAATGGTAGTTGGAATAGTGGCAGTGACAACTTAACGATTACTGAAGGTGAGGATATAACCTTAAGTATTTTACCCAATAATACCCCTTTTTCAATTACCCTTCCTGGAGGTGATATCGTTGAAAATGATTATTTAATAGAAAACGCTAGCCAAGCGCAGTCTGGCATTTACACCTTTACTACGATAGAAGGATGTACCAGAAATTTTACATTGATCATAGATTCAATTGATATCGATGATGGTGATGTTGACGGCGACGGAGTGTTGAATTCTGATGATTTTTGCCCTAATACACCGAGCGGAGAAATGGTGGATGAAAATGGTTGCATAACAACTTCATACCCTACCAATCAGTTTAAGATAACTTCAACTGGTACTTCTTGTATTGGTTCGGAAAACGGCTCAGTTTCAATAGAATCCATTACTACTGAAGAATTTTTGGCAACTATTACCGGTGAGGGCGTAAATAGTACAATACCCTTCACCGAAACGCTATCTATAAAAGATTTAGCGAACGGGGATTATAATTTATGCATATCCCCTATCAATTCTTCAAATTATCAAACATGTTCTAAAATAGTCATAACCGAGCCTGTACCCTTGAGCGTATTTTTAGATTTTAATGCTCTAACCAATGAGGCGAATATTAACATGAGTGGTGCAGAGGAATATACCGTTCTAGTTAATGGTAAAAGTTTTCAAACTAAAGAATCTCAAATTACCCTACCGCTCATTGAAAATGTAAATAATATTAGCATCAGTACAGATCAACTTTGTCAAGGCAAATATGAAGAAACCATATATTTAGGAAATACGGCTATAATCTATCCCAACCCTGTGGGCAACATACTGTCAATTGATTTAAAATCTCTTATAATAGATAAGCTTGAAATAGCTATTTTTACCGAAGCGGGAGTTTTACTATATTCTAACAATCTTGAAGTTGAACGATCCATAATTGAAATAAATACCAGCTTTTTAATTTCGGGCATTTATTTTGTAAGATTAAAGAATGGTAGTTTTAACAAATCCTTCAAACTATTAAAACAGTGAAAAAAAGCGGATTTTTAGTTTTTCTATTTTTAATATTACAGTCATGCGGTGTAGATTCAGATGTTCTGGGATATGCCAATGACGAAATAAGCATTATGCTTATTTTTCCTGAAAATGATTCTGAATGCACCGAAGGTATCATTGTATCAGACTCCCAAAGTGAACTGGTATTTAGATGGGAAGATGAATTCAATAACAGTCCATATACTGTTCACTTAACAAATCTCTTAAGTTCACAAACCGAATTAATACTAAGCGATACTGCAGAGGTTGCCATCATACTAGACCGCAGTGTTGCGTATTCTTGGTATGTGACAGGAAAAACAAACAGCAGCAGTGAAGTTTGGAGTTTTTACAATGAAGGACCAGGCTTAGAATCTTCTATTCCATACCCAGCATCAGCTATTTCACCTGTATCTGGCGCATCAATTTCACAAACCAGTACTACTGTAAATTTAATTTGGAAATCAGAAGACCCTGACAATGACATCATTTCATATGACTTATATTTTGGAGAAGCTAAAGACCCAGCACTTTATGGCACAGACCTAACGGACACCAGGTTTAATGATATACCTGTAGAAGCTAATAAAATTTACTATTGGAAAATAATAACTAAAGATAGTATTGGAAATGAATCTACATCTGAAGTATTTAATTTTAGTGTTGGTTAGGTATTAAAGTACACTAATCTAAATTAATGGATTGAAAATAAAAAGCCGATAAATATTTCTTTATTTATCGGCTTTCTTATGATATAACTTTATTTAAAACTCTAGAATAACAAACTCAGAACGTCTGTTCACAGCATGTTTATCTTCTGGACAATATGTATTATCATCACATTCGTTTAATAACATAGTTTCTCCGTAAGCTTCTGTAACCAGTTTATCTTCAGCTATACCTTTAGAAATTAAATAAGCCTTTGTTTTATCCACTCTACGTTGAGATAACCAATCATTATATTTAGAGGTTCCCCTTGAATCTGTATGAGAAGTAATCTTTAATTTTAATGTTGGTATTTCCTCTAGTACATTTGCCAAAGAATCTAAAACTTTCTTAGAACTAGTATTTACCACGGAAGAATTTAAGGCAAAATAAACATTACCCAAGCTTTCTATTCGTGATTTAATTTCTTCCTTTTTATTATTTAACGCATCTATTTTAGCCTTTTCAGCAGCTGCCAATGCATCTGCCTCTTGTTGCTTCTTAAGCCTTTCTGCCAATAAGGCTTCATCTTTTAAACGATTTACTTCATTGATCGAATCTTGCTGACGTTGTTTTTCCTTTTCAATTGCAGCTAACAGTTCTAATTTCTCTTCCCCTTTTTTGGAAAGCCCTTTTTCAATTCCAAATTGGTACACGGCACCAGCACCATATTGAATGTGATTAGAAACGCCTTCTCCTTCGCTCATGGCCCATTTACCTGTAGCATTAAAATCTAATCCCCATCTATCGGAAAACCAGGTTCTGAAGCCTACAACGGCATTATAAGTTCCTCTACCTCTATTATTGGCATCAGTATAGCCTGCACCAATACCTACATAAGGATCGAACCAAGCGGTTTCTCCAATTATTCTATTTAAATCATACGTTATTCTACCATCTACACCGTAATAACTGATATTTTCAGTTATAATTTCCCCATCAATATTTTTACCATTTTTATATTGGTTATAGGTTCCAATTGCTTCAAGACCTAGACCATTTTTAAAATAACGTCCAATGCTAATTCTTGAAGGGTAAGGAACAAAATTCCATTCATCTCCGAAATTAAAAAGTCCGTCGAAAACATTTCCAGAATCATCAACGGCATTTAAGCCTACTCCAAAAATCCATGAACTTTTCACAATACTATCTTTAGCCGTTATCTGAAGCTCATCTTGAGCAAATGTGACAGACGATAGCATGAGCAGAAATATAAAACTAAAAATTTTAGTAGTTTTCATAATTAATAATTTGGGTTATAAAATGTAAAAATAATTGTAAATGAGGTCGTTAAAAAATAATAACTGTATACAGCAGTTAAAATCGTTTGATAGTTGAATGTAGAATTATTATCGATTAATTACTTTCTAATTTTTAGACTTTTTGGGCTTAATGGTAATTTATACATACTAAAAGGGCTTACCACCAATTTACTTTCTTCTTTAAAAGTTTTGCTTTTAAGTTTATGAAGCTCTATAAATTTATCCTTTTCATTCAACTCGAAATTAGCATAGTTTGTTGCTGAACTATCGCCACACCAAACCAAAATCATTTCTGTATCAAAGTCTATTATTGGCGGAGTCAACCCCGGCTTTCTGGTTCTATTTATTTTTCCGTAAAAAGCACTTAATTCTTTTTCATTTTTTATCAAAAAATACTCCTCTTGTTCAAATCCGCTATAATTCTCATTTAAAATAAGTTCCATACCAACATCATCAGATTCTTGCAAATTACTTTGAGCTGTACTTTTACAAGAATTTAATTGAATTATGGCGACCAATAGTAAACAAATAGAATATTTAAACATTTTTCAATCTTCCATTATAAGCTCGCACATAAACTTCTTCGTATAGCGGCACCACTTTCTGAATATCAAAACGCTGGGCTTCCTTAAGTGCATTCAACTTAAATCTTTCCAGAACATTATCATTTTTCAAAATGGTAATTGCTTTAGAAGCCATATCATTAATATCTCCCACATCACTTAAAAACCCACTAACACCTTCTGTGTTGACCTCTGGTATACCACCCGCATTACTAGAAATAACAGGCACCTTATTGATCATAGCCTCAAGTGCCGCAAGACCAAAGCTCTCCGATTGCGATGGCAAAAGAAACAAATCTGAAAAACACAGAATTTTATCAATCTCATTACTATTACCTAGAAATATAACTTTATCGGAAATACCCAGTTCTTCACATAAACGTTCTGCACCAGCTTTTTCTGGTCCTTCACCAACCATAATCAATTTAGAAGGAATTTCTAACTGAATTTTACTGAAAATTTTAATTACGTCCGGTATACGTTTTACCTTTCTAAAATTACTAATATGGGTTACAATACGTTCCTCCTCTGTTGCCATGTTAGACCTTTGGCAGTCTGTAAAAGAGGTACTATACTTTTTTGCATCTATAAAATTAGGAATAACTTCGATGTCACCTTGTATATCAAAAGTTTCTAAAGTTCCTTGTTTTAAACTTTCCGACACTGAAGTAACTACGTCAGATTGGTTTATTGAGAACGTTACGGCAGGCTTATAAAAGGGGTGTTTACCCACCAAGGTTATATCTGTTCCATGTAATGTTGTTATCATGGGCACATAGATACCTTCTTCCTCTAACATTTTCTTAGCCATATAGCCAGCATAGGCATGTGGTATGGCATAATGCACATGTAAAAGGTCTATTTTATGAAGCTTAATGGTGTCAACCAATTTACTGGATAAGGCAAGTTCATATGGTTGGTAATGAAATAACGGATACTCTGGAACATGCACTTCATGAAAGAAAATTTTATTGCTCAGCAACTCCAAACGAACTGGTTGCTTATATGTAATAAAATGAATTTCATGACCTCTATTGGCCAATGCTATACCTAATTCCGTTGCTACTACACCACTACCTCCAAAGGTAGGGTAACATACTATTGCTATTTTCATTACAACAAAATTACCTTTTTTAATTCAGAATTGAATCGTAAATAGCTTGTTGAATTCTAGTTCTTAACCCAGATTTAACTAAAAGTGTATTAGATGCGGACGGATAAGTTCTGTTAGATAAAAATACATATACAATTTCCTCTTCAGGATCTGCCCACGTATAAGTTCCCGTAAAACCACTATGCCCAAAACTTTTTCGAGAAACACAACCACATGTTGGTCCGCTGTGCTGTAATTGAGGCTTATCAAAGCCTACTCCTCTTCTTACATTGTTTTCACAGAAATAACAAGTGTTGAATTTCTTAACCGTTCTAGAATCAAAAAATTTTGTGCCGCCGTAATAGCCATCTTGAAGGTACATCTGCATAATTTTTGCAATATCATTGGCATTGCTGAACAAACCTGCATGACCACCAACACCCGCTTGCATAGCCGCACCCATATCATGAACATAACCTTGAACCGTACCATACCTATAATAATCATCCTCTTCTGAAGGCACTATACTATTCTTATCAAATTTCTCTAAAGGATTGTAAGTTGTATGGTTTGCTCCTATTCTTTGGTATAAAAACTTATTGCTTAAATGATCTAACCTTTGTCCATAGCTATCCTCAATTACTTTTTTCATTACATAATAAGGAACATCACTGTACCGATACCTGTTAGATTTTAAATCTTGCCTCCCTATTCTGTTGTAAATCGAATCTTGGTAGGCATCTGTTAAATACAGATTATCATAAACTTTGGTAGAGAAACCTGGCAAAGGTGAATTTCTATAAAATTCACTTGAAGGCTTTTTGTTATCATCCAATGTTCTAATATAAAAAGGAATCCATGCCGGCAAACGCCCGTAATGGGACAATGCTTTAAGCACTGTTACGTTCTTAATTTCTGTATTGGAGTAATTAGGAACCAACTCCTCAAAGGTATTATTAAGCCCAATTCTACCCTCTTCCTCCATCTTCATGACCATAGGCAATGTTGCCAATATTTTGGTAAGGGAAGCTAAATCATAAATATAATCGTTAGTAATGTTCTCTTTAGAATCATAGGTAGGTTTACCAAATCCTTTTTGATAGATTACTTTACCTTTTCTAGCCACTAGCACTTGCGCTCCAGGAAACATTAAACTATCAAGGCCGTCGTGCATTAATTCATCAATTCGTTTTAGTCCTTGAGAACTCATACCCACACGTTCTGGTATACTATAGCCCAATCTACTTAAAGACTTAACTTCTACTCCGGTATGCACAGGAAACTCTTCATGCGCCGTAACGGGCAATTTACCTGTAGCACCTACAGCACCAAATAGTATTTCTGCAGTTTTTTCTTGGGCGATATCACTATTTTGATATGCCATTACCACAGCATCTATATTATTGAACGAATCGATATCCGATAGTGCGTATGGTTTTGCAAATACACATAATATAAGATTAGAAGTACGCTCATTAGCAATTTCCTGCAGCCATTCCAATTCGGAATTCGAGAACTTGTAAGACTTCCAAGGACTCTCATTATTCATATGATGACCAACAATTATCAAATTGAATTCTTTTAGTCTTGTTTTTAAAGTAGTAATATCACTTGCCTCAATTACGGTAACTTCCGCATAATTCTTTAACCCTTGGACAAATGCCTCGTTGTCCGAATTCCCCATTTTAACATAGGCAATTTTTTTATTGTCCAAGTTCTTAATGGATAGAAGATCCAGTTTATTCTTAACTACGGTAATAGCATTTTCTATAGCTTGCTCATAAACAATATCATCTTCAAGACCATTTAAATCGTTATATAAGTTTTCAAGCTTAATGGGTTTGTAATGATGTAAACCTGCCTTGTATTTTGCCATTAGAATTTTCTTAACCGAATAGGCTAAACGATCCTCTGTCAATTTACCTTTTTCATAAGCCTTAGTCAATTTCTCTTTGGCACTTACAATATTCTCTGGCATTAATAGCATATCATTACCTGCCATAAAAGCAGCAAGTTCTACACTACCCTCTTTACCGGTTGTGGATACTCCTTTCATATTAAGGGCATCTGTAAAAATCAAGCCATTATACCCTAACTCCTCTTTTAAAATTCCTGTAATTATTTGTTCTGAGATTGAAGAAGGCAGTTCTTTCTTCATTTCAAGAGCTGGCACCTCTAAATGGGCAACCATAATACTGCTTAAACCTGAACCTATTATTTTTTTAAACGGATACAATTCTAGACTATCCAACCTTTTTCTGGAAAAAGGAATTATGGGTAAATTATGATGAGAATCTACCTCGGTATCTCCGTGACCGGGAAAATGCTTCCCATTGGCCAACACACCAGCCCTTTCCATTCCTTTTATAAAAGCAATTCCTTTTTGAACTACATTATCCCTGTTTTCACCAAAAGAACGATTTCCTATAATAGGATTCTTTGGGTTGGTATTAATATCTAAATCTGGAGCAAAATTTATATGCACCCCTAAACGTTTGGCATGTTTACCTATTTGATAACCTACTCTTTCAACAATGGAACTATCTTGTATAGCACCTAGTGTCATATTCCACGGAAAAGCATAAGTAGAATCCAATCTCATGGAAAGTCCCCACTCGGCATCCATCCCGATCAATAAAGGGATTTTAGATACGGCTTGATAATTATTGGTAAGTTTTGCTTGACGTACCGGCCCGCCCTTGGAAAAAATAACACCGCCCAAGTGCTCCTGAACAATCAGGTTTTTAATTTTATCGGTAGCCTGTTTGCTTTGGTTAGATGCTACACTGACCATAAATAATTGCCCCAGTTTTTCATCCAAGCTCATTTGAGCATATTGGCTATTCACCCACGCTTGTTGTCCTAAACTGTCACTGGTAACTAACGGATTTTGGGCTGATAGTACCGAATAGCAAAACAACCCACAAATAATAATAAAAATATGGCGCATAAAATAATATGTACTGAGATAACTAATACAGGTTGAAATTATTGCATTTCATCGATAAAACCCAATAAATTCTAATACTTAAGAAGAAATTATGTTAAAGAAAACGAGCATGCCAACTTTCGGAAGCAGGTACTTCCCAATGCTCTAAATACTCTCCTTTATTGGCAACCAGATTGTTAAATACAATAGTATTTTTAGAAATGGCTTTTTGTTTCGCCATTGCCTTAAAATCCAAAAGACTTTTATAGGCTACGAATTCTCCCTGCTTATAAGAAACATTCATTTTATCCAAAAGCATAACATTGTACTTTCTTTCCAATTCTTGAATAAAACGCACAGATGCATCTATTGAACACCCTGTAGCACCTTGTGTAGATTGATCAAGTGCAATGATAATAAAGCGTTTATACTTTATTTCATAGCCGGCATTTAAATCATTACCATGCGCAGTCCAAGAAGTTAGAAAAGCATCTAAATCTGAACTGATTTCAGTTATTTCCACATCAGAAAATGAACGGTTGCACTGATAAATCCAAACTCTGGAAGTTTCCGGTAATGTTTTAAAGTCTACTAGCAATTTCTATACTTTTATATTTATAAATCTTCTGCGGTAGCAATTAATTCGGCAATATCCATTACCGCAACAGCACCTTCTTTTTCCTTGTTCTTAACACCATCGGTCATCATGGTGTTACAAAACGGACAACCTGCAGCAATTATTTCCGGCTTGGTTTCCAAAGCTTGCTCCGTACGCTCAATGTTTACATCTTTATCCCCCTTTTCAGGTTCTTTAAACATTTGCGCTCCACCTGCACCACAGCATAAACCTCTTTGCTTACAGCTTTTCATTTCTATAAGTTCAGCATCCAACTTTCTGATCAAGTCTCTTGGTGCTTCATAAACTCCGTTAGCTCTACCCAAATAGCAGGGATCATGAAAGGTAATTCGTTTACCCTTAAAAGAGCCTCCTTCCATAGCTATTCTACCATCATTCAACAGGTCTTTAAGAAATTGAGTATGATGTACAACTTCATAATTACCACCTAGACCAGGGTATTCATTTTTTATCGTATTAAAACAATGCGGACATGCCGTAACTATTTTTTTAATCTCGTAGGCATTTAGCACCTCTATATTGGTAACTGCTTGCATTTGAAACAAAAACTCATTACCAGCGCGTTTTGCCGGGTCACCGGTACAACTTTCTTCTGTACCAAGTACAGCAAATGAAACATTCGCCTTATTCAAAATCTTAACGAAAGCCTTCGTTATTTTCTTTGCCCTATCATCAAAACTACCGGCACAACCAACCCAAAATAATACTTCGGGAACTGTTCCAGCTGCAAAAAACTCTGCCATTGTAGGCACTTTTAATTCACTTGCCATATCTCTCTTTAAGATTCTTTACTCCAATTTAAACGGTCCATTTGATTAAATGGCCAAGGTGCTCCATTATTTTCAATATTACCCATCATATTATTCAAATCTGTTGGAGCGGCAGATTGTTCCATGACCAAATACTGTCTCATATCCATAATGATAGATAGTGGATCAATACTAATTGGGCAGGCCTGAACACAAGCATTGCAGGATGTACATGCCCATAACTCTTCTGGCGTAATATAATCGTTCAGTAATTGCTTACCGTCATCTTTAAATTCACCCTTATTTTGATCGATATTCTTACCTACCTCTTCAAGTCTATCACGAGTATCCATCATGATTTTACGAGGCGATAGTTTTTTTCCGGTTTGATTGGCCGGACACTCACTTGTACAACGACCACATTCTGTACAAGTGTAAGCGTTTAACAATTGTACCCAACTTAAATCTTGCACATCAGATGCTCCAAACTTATCTGGCACAGCAGCATCTTCAGCAGGTTCTGCATACGGATCCGCATCTGGGTCCATCATCATACGCACTTCATCTGTTACCGACTGTAGGTTCTTAAATTGCCCTTTAGGAGTAAGCTTACCATAATATGTATTTGGAAAGGCAAGAAGAATATGTAAATGTTTTGAATAATATAAGTAATTAAGGAAAAACAATATTCCGGCAATATGTAACCACCAAGCTATACGCTCAATAAGTACAAGTGTAGGAATTGACATATTCTCAAAAATTGGTGAAAGCATGCTACTTATTGGAAAAGAACCTGCAGCCGCATAGTGGTCTGCCCCCATTTGCTGCAATTGATAATCAGCCCCATTCATGGTCAAGAATAGCACCATCAAAACCACTTCAATATAAAGTATTAAGTTACCATCGTTTTTTGGCCATCCTTCCATTTCAGGCTTAAGAAAACGCTTTAATCTTATGATATTTCTTCTTATCCAAAAGATTACCACAGACACTATTACCAATAACGCAAGAACTTCAAAAGAGCCAATTAAAAAATCATAAACAGGCCCTAGAACGGCGAACATTCTATGGGTACCAAAAATACCGTCCAAAATAATTTCAAGTACCTCAATATTAATAATGATAAAACCAACATAAACAATGATATGCAGCATACCGGCAATTGGCCTTACGACCATCTTAGTTTGCCCAAGGGCAATTTTAGCCATGTTTTTCCAACGCTGTGGTTTATTATCATTCAAAGAAGCTTCTTTACCAAGGAATATATTTCTTTTTAACTTGCTAATATTCTTGACAAAAAAACCAACACCTACAACAAGTAGGATTACAAAAATTACATTAGGGAGATATTGCATATAATTAAGTCTTCTTTAATTCTCTATAGAATTTGCGGCAGGATCATCTTCTGGTAATTCATAATCTTTTTGTTTCTTACCAAAAACCGAAACGTTTACATACCTTTTAGGGTTTAAACGAAAATCTTGCAGCAATAAGTCTAGCTCTCTAGAAGCATTGTTTAGATTTGAATAAAGCTCCTTATCATTCATAAGTAAGCCCATAGAACCATCGCCATTTTCAATTTTGGCTGTTAGCTGATCTAGATTTGCCATGGTAGATTCTAAACTGGCCAAGGTACGGCCAAGACCGGCAGCGTTTAAAGAATCTGATAGTTTCGCAAAATTAGCCGTAAGCTTTTCAAAATTTTCAAATGAAGTATTTAGTTTTTCTTCATTTCCGGCCAAAACGGTATTAAGTGTTGATGCACTTCCGTTTAGGCTAGTGATCAGTTCGTTTAAACCACCTATAACTTCTTTCAGCTCTTTCTTGGTGTTTTCATCCAAGACAGAATTCACATTCACCAATACAGAATCTGCTCCAGAAATTGCAGATTCAACTTTACGTACCAATGGATTTAGTTTTTGCTGTGCTAGATCGGTAATACCGGGCCTTGTTTCAGTTTTTAAAGTATCTCCAGACTGCGCGGGTGCACCATCAAAAATAGGTTTTATCTGTAAACCCTTACCACCAATAATACCTGTATCATATAATTCTACCGTACTATTTTTAGAAAATTTAAAATCATTACCAACCGTAAAAGTTACCAATAGATTTCCCCTTTCATCTAAAAACCTAATATCATTAACCTTACCAACACTAAAACCATTAATAGAAACAGTAGTACCAGATTGGAGTCCGCCAACATTAGGGTAAACTGCAAAAAAGGTTTTGCTATTATCAAAAATTGGAGTGGACTTTAAATAACTGAATCCCATGATGAACAGTAGTATGCCACCAATTACAATAATTCCCGTTTTTAATTCTCTAGATAGTTTCAAGCAACTGTATTTTTATTACACTCAAAATTATGAATAATATTTACACTTTATGGATTAAATTGAGAAACCTCGTCTATAGCCTCTTGAATAGGAATTCTTTCTCCAAGCTTGTAAGCTACAATATATGCCGATTTATACCCTTTACCCTGTGCCTGACCTTGCATCATTTTAGCTTCTCTATATGACCTTGTTTCACCATACATATACCTATATAAGTTCTTATAAGGTTCTTGTGAAAGGTTTGAAAGTCCCTTAAAATTACCAGGGTTAAGTGCTACGTTCTTACTGCTTGCCATTAACTGAATTTTAAAGACAATGGATTTAGCTACTTCATTGGCATTGATCGATTCTTTTACCTGCACATTGGGAGCAACCTCTTCTTTCTTTACAGCAACCGCCGGTGTATTAATAGGTTCCGTTTTTTCAACCTCAGAAACTTTTTCTGCAACCGTTTCTTTTGCTACATTTTTTTTCTCTTCAATCTCAGCTATTTCTTTAACAGCCAGTTCCTTTTTTTCATCAGCTTTGGCCACCACTTCTTCTTTAATTGGCGGCACATTAGGTTTAGAAACCGTAGTTTCTACATTCTTTACAGTAGGTTGTACGCCTTCTTTATAATTCAATATGGCTTTCGCAATGGCATCTCCCATTTCATTCTGCCCTTTAGCAGAATTTAAATAAGCACCTTCATTCTTATTGGTAAGAAAACCGGTCTCAACAAGAACACTTGGCATAAAAGTTTGGTGCAAGACTATAAAACCGGCTTGTTTTACTTTTCTATCTGTCCTTTTAAGTTGCCTAGAAAAATTTTCCTGTATCATTGTGGCCAAAGCAACGCTCTGATCCAAAAACTCCTCTTGCATAATGGTCAAACCTATTACCGATTCCGGCGAATTAATATCATAATCCGCATACCTATTTTCATAGTTGTCCTCTAAATAAATTACAGAGTTTTCCTTTTTCGCAATTTCGAAATTTTGCTTATTGGCATGCAACCCTAATACAAAGGTTCCTGCCCCATGCGCATCTGAGGTGTGGGAATCACAATGAACCGACACAAACAAATCTGCATTGGCTTTATTGGCAACCTCGCCCCTAACGTACAAATCAATGAACGTATCATCCTTACGCGTGTAGATAACTTTAATATCCTTATTCTTTTCAAGAATTTCACCGACTTTTAAAACAATGTTCAAAGCGATTTTTTTCTCCAAATACCCATTTCCCAGGTTTCCTGGATCATGACCACCATGACCGGCATCTAAAACAACAATAAATGGATCATCAGATTCAACTTCTTGTTTATCAACAGTAAAAGACAGTAGAAATATGGCTGTAACTAAAACCAATGAAATGCTTAAGAATTTTATTTTCATATGTATTGGGGATTATATCGCCCTTATTATGGTTAAATTTATTGTAAGACCCTACATGGGGATTAAAAAATATATGTAAGTTTGACATCTCAAATAACGGCTCATTTGACCGCCAAACCTTTACAAAAATAGGATATATAGCCTTGCAATCAAACAAACAATACTTACTTTTCCTATTCATGGTTGTTGTCTGTGGTTTTTTTGCCATCGGTCAAGAAGGAAAAATCACTCCGCTCAATATCAAAGCAGAGAGAGATTCAATTATTGCACCACTATTTCCGCCAACCGCAATAAAAGACTCTATAGCCAATGATTCTTTGACTACAGATTCCCTTAATCAAAAGCCTCCTTTACTTTTAGATAAAATCACTTATAAGGCTAAAGATTATGTGAAATTAAGCCAAAAAGAAAATAAAATTTACCTCTATAACGAAGCTGAAATCTATTATCAAGATACGGAGTTAAAAGCTGGTATCATTATTATGGATTACATTAAAAATGAGGTGTATGCCGGTAGAATGGTTGACTCACTTGGCAATTACAGCCAGCTACCCTATTTTAAACAGGGATCGAACATTGTTATTCCAGATTCTATCCGTTTTAATTTTGATACGCAAAAGGCACTAATTTGGAACTCACGAACAGAACAACAAGCGGCAGCCGGTGCTTTAGGTAGTGATGCCATGAAGGTTTATGCCGAGATTACCAAAAAAGAGAATGATTCCGTTTACTTTCTAAGCGAAGGAAAATTGACCACCTCAACGGACACTATTAACCCAGATTATTATATAAGGGTTAGAAAAGCAAAATTTGTTCCCAAAAAAAAAGTAATTGCCGGTTTCAGCAATTTATATATTGCAGACGTACCAACCCCAATAGCAATGCCATTTGCTTATTTTCCACTGAGTGTTGGCCGATCAGCAGGTGTTTTAATGCCTTCTTTCGGTAACGACCCAGATGCCGGTTACTTTTTGCAAGATATGGGGTATTATGTACCATTAGGTGATTATGCCGACATTACTTTATCCGGAGACTTTTATACGAACGGAAGTTATGCATTTAGAACAGCATCTATTTATACTAAAAGGTACAAGTATCGTGGTAATGTAAACCTAAGATTTGAAAATATAGTTAATAGCCAAAAAGGTTTTAGTGATTACAGTCTTTCTAGAAACTATAATATTCAATTTTCTCACACACAAGATACCAAGGCAAGTCCCAACTCACGATTTTCAGCATCGGTAAATTTAGGAAGTAGCGATTATTACCAAAATTCCTTACAACAAAGAAACTTACCAAATACCCAGAACAACACCCTATCATCATCAATTTCATACTCTAAAACATTTCCAAATTACCCTTCTGTGAACATGAGTTTGACCGCTACCCACTCACAACTGACATCGGTAGCTACAGATGATGATGACGATGATGACAATATCAATATGACCTTGCCTACATTTCAAGCAAGTGTAGAGCGTATTTATCCGTTTGTAAAGCAAGACGGTGTAAAGAAAGGAATCATAGACAACATCAACTTTCAGTACAGCGTAAACGCACAAAATAGGCTAACAACAAATGATGAGGATTTTTTCACGGCTAGGATGTTTGACAATGCCCGTGTAGGTGCCAGCCATAGTATTCCTGTTGCAACGAACTTTAAGGTTGCTAAATTTTTCAGCGTTAGTTTGGGTGGTAACTATGAAGATGTTTGGACATTGGAAACTTACAACAGAAGCTATGACGATGTTGCCGAGGAAGTTGTTATAGATACGGTTAGTGGTTTTGACCGTTACAATACCTATAATTTAAGCGCAAGTATTGGAACTACCTTGTATGGTACTTTTAATTTTGGTGAGGACAAAAAAATTCAGGCTATTAGACACACGGTTAGACCTTCTCTTAGTTATGGCTATGCACCCTCATTTGAGCAATTTTATGACGAATATTTAGGTGAAGACGGTGTAGAAGTACAATACAGTCGTTTTACGGGAACATTAAACGGAGCACCTTCATTAGGGCAGTCTAACAGCTTAAGTTTTTCATTGGCCAACACTTTAGAAGCTAAGGTAAAGGATAAAGATTCCACAAAACTGGAACCTAAAAAAATATCTCTTTTAAGCAATTTTAATGTCTCCACCGGATATAATTTCGAATCTGATTCCCTTAGATTGAATCCACTGAGCATTAATGGTGGAACCAACATTTTGGACAACAAAATGTCCATTAACTTTTCTGCCGGTTTAGACCCTTATGCCATAGATAATAATGGTAGAAGAATAGACACATGGAATATTGACAATGGCGGTAGCTTATTTAGACTTACTAGAGCTAATGCCAATGTATCCTATTCTATTAGTAGTGATATGTTCAATAAAAAAGATGACAAAGGAAGGAAGGAAGAAGAAGATGAAGATCCTTTTGATTACGTAGCGCAAAGTGGTGGTAGAGATGACGACCTTTTTGGAAGAGCCGATGATTTCAATTCAAACCCCATTAGGAAGGACGACAAAAATGCCGATGTTGAAAACCCAGTATATGGAACCAAAATACCATGGAATTTTAGGTTGGCCTATTCCGCAAACTATAGCAACACAGCAAGGCAAAATGAATTTAGTAGTCACTCTTTAATGTTTTCTGGTGACATAGAACTTGCGCCAAGGTGGTCTATAGGAGGTTCATCTGGTTATGATTTCAAAAATCAAGGTTTCACCTTAACCCAATTGCGTTTTCAACGAGACCTTAAAAGTTTCACCATGCGTTTTAACTGGACACCTTTTGGGACCTATAAAAGATGGTATTTCTTTATTGGTATAGATTCTTCTATCTTAAAAGACCTTAAGTGGGAAAATAGGAGTCAGAATTAAAAATTAAACATTAGCTACGATGAAAAAAATTATAAATACAGAAAATGCCCCAGCACCAATTGGCCCATATAACCAAGCAATTTTAAGTAATGGCACTTTATATATCTCTGGGCAAATTCCAATTAATCCAAAAAGTGGCGTATTAGTTTCAGGTGATATTAAATTGGAAACTAAACAGTCTATGGAAAATTTAAAGGCCATTTTAACCGAAGCTGAAATGACCTTTGAACATGTTGTTAAATCATCAATATTTCTCAGTGACATGAATCAATTCACCGAAGTAAACGAAGTTTATGCTACTTACTTTAATGCAGAAACTGCACCTGCAAGAGAAACCGTTGAAGTAGCAAATTTACCTAAGTTCGTAAATGTTGAAATTTCAATGATTGCCGTAAAATAACGTTTTACATATTTGATCTGTGAAATTCTACAAGCCCTTCAATGGGTCTTTGCCTAATAACACCAACGATCAAATCATTTCTAAGCAGTACAGATGTTAATTCATCTCTTAGGTAATGCGCAATACTACCTACAAAATTGATCGGCACCTTTGTAGCCAATTCAAATTGCATTACGTAGTTATTTATAAATTGCTGAAAACCTTTATCTATAACCCCTTTAGAGTACGGGTGGTCTTTATTTTCAATTAAAAACCTTGCAAAGGTTGCCAAATACGTATTTGGGTTAGGCTGCTTATATAAGTTTTCTTTAATTACATCGGCATCTAAATCATGCGAAGCCGCAAACTTATGCGCTAGATCAGATGGCATTTTATGAAAATAGTAATCACGTATCAACTTACGTCCAAAGAAATTCCCACTACCATCATCCATAGGTATATACCCCAATGATGTTACTTTTTGAAATAATTGGTTACCGTCATAATAGCTACAATTAGACCCCGTACCTAAAATACAAACGATACCTTGGTGACCAACTTTGGTAGTAGCAAAAATTGCCGCATATGTATCTTCCTTTACATCTGCTTTTGCATTTGGAAAAAAGTCTTTGAATATACCTTTTAAAAAGACTTTCATACGATCGGTACCACAACCGGCACCATAAAAGTACAAATGACTGACTTTCTCCCTGTTCTTAGAAAGTTCAAAATTATTCGCTAAGCGATCTTCTATGACATCTTTTGTCAACACTTCTGGGCTTAAACCCAATGTTTGCGTTAAAAAAAGCTGTTCGCCATTTTCATCTAAAGCAATCCAATCTGACTTGGTTGCACCACTATCTACTATTAAAATCATATACCGAATGTCTTTAAAAAAATAAACCTGAAAACAAGACGCAAAAGCCTCATTTTCAGGATATATTATTGTTATACTAAAATGATGCTTACAACGTATTAACGTGCTGAATTAGGTCTACCATTTTATTGGAGAAACCAGCCTCGTTATCATACCAGCAGATCAACTTGAAGAATTTAGAATTCAACTCGATACCTGCACCAGCATCAAATACACTTGTATGAGACTCACCTATGAAATCTTGAGAAACTACAGACTCCTCCGTATATCCTAAAACACCTTTTAACTCTCCTTCAGAAGCAGATTTAAATGCTTTTTTAATTTCTTCGTATGAAGTTTCCTTTTCAAGACGAACAGTTAAATCTACAACAGATACATCTGCAGTAGGAACTCTAAAAGCCATTCCTGTAAGCTTACCTTTCAATGCAGGTATTACCTTGGTAACCGCTACAGCAGCACCCGTAGAAGCCGGTATAATGTTCAACATTGCACTTCTACCACCTCTCCAGTCTTTCTTAGAAGGACCATCAACAGTCATTTGAGTAGCCGTTGTTGCATGAACAGTGGTCATTAAAGCCTCTTCAATACCAAATTTATCATTTAATACCTTAGCCATTGGAGCTAAACAGTTTGTAGTACATGATGCGTTTGAAACAATTGTGTTGTCAGCAGTAACCTCTGTATGGTTAACTCCCATTACAAACATTGGAGCATCTTTAGAAGGCGCAGAAATAACAACCTTTTTAGCACCACCATCTATATGATATTGAGCAGTTTCTAATGTTGTAAAAATACCTGTACATTCAGCAACGGTATCTGCACCAACCTCATCCCACTTACAATTTTTAGGGTCTCTTTCCGCAGTAATACGAACAGTCTTACCATTTACGATCAATTGACCATCTTTTACATCAACAGTACCATCGAATTTACCATGTACCGAATCATATTTTAACAAGTAAGCCAAGTGCTCAACATCTAACAAGTCATTGATAGCTACTACATCAACATCTCCACGCTTGATTGTTGTTCTGAAGACTAATCTTCCTATTCTACCGAATCCGTTAATTCCTATTTTCAAATTTGACATTTTCTCTCTTTTTAATATTTAAATTATGTAGTCATTATTTCTGAAACTCGTATAAGTTCCTTATCAATTTTTGTATGTCCTTTTATCGCCTTGTTAATTGGCGTTAAAGTAAGTTGATTATCCTGTATACCCACCATAAGGTTCGTTTTGCCTTCTAATAATGCCTCAACCGCCTTTACGCCCATTCTACTTGCAAGCACACGATCAAAACAAGATGGCGCACCACCCCTTTGCATATGCCCTAAAACAGATACACGCACATCATATATAGGCAAATGTTCTTCAACATATTCCTTAAGTTCAAATACGTTTTTACCAGATTTGTCACCTTCGGCAACAATAACTATACTAGATGATTTACCAGACTCTTTACTTCTTTTCAAAGATTCTAACAACCTGTCTAAACCTAAGTTTTCCTCAGGAATCAAAATCTCTTCCGCACCTGCTCCTACACCGGCGTTAAGGGCAATATGCCCAACATCTCTACCCATAACCTCAACGAAGAACAATCTGTTATGGGAACTAGCAGTATCTCTAATTTTATCTATACACTCTACCACAGTATTCAAAGCTGTGTCAAAACCTAATGTAAACGTAGTACCAAAAATATCATTATCAATAGTACCGGGAATTCCAATTACCGGAAAGTTATACTCTCTATTAAAAATCATGGCACCGGTAAAACTACCATCTCCTCCAATAACGACAAACGCATCTATACCTGCCTTTACTAACTGATCATGAGCTGTTTTTCTTCCTTCTGGAGTTCTAAAGTCATTACATCTTGCCGATTTTAAAATAGTCCCCCCTTTATTGATAATATTATTTACACTACGGGCATCCATTGGTTTAAAATCTCCCTCAATCATACCTTGGTACCCCCTGTAGACTGCAACACAATCTACCTTCATATAGGCACACGTACGAACAACCGATCTAATTGCTGCATTCATACCAGGAGAATCGCCTCCTGAAGTCAGCACTGCTATTTTTTTAATTTGTGATAACATTGAAAAATTTAAGCCAACGAAAGTAACAAATCTTCATCAAAAAAGGAACTAACTTCCATCGCATTTTAAGAAAAAATCAACGAAAAGGATTTCGTTGTAACATATTGATGCTTAAATTCTTAAAATATTTAAATACTTAACAATTATGTAGCGTTTAGTTATTGATTTAATGATTTTGGCTTATTGTAAAAACGAATAAGGCTATCATTTCCCATGACAGATGATGGTGTTTCAATCTCTTTTCCAGGTACCTCTTTTTCTTTTGGTTTGGTAGCCAGTATTTTTTGAAAAAGCTCCTTAAAATTATTGAAATCAACTTCATACGAAATTCCCGCCCCTTGGGTAGACCCCTGTTGATCCGACAAATATGCCTGTATTTCACTTTGTCTACTGAAAAAATTTGCACTTAACGTACCTTCTTCATTTAGCAAAACCTGTATTTCAAAATCACCTGCGACCAAGGTTTCACTAGATGCACCCACCGGAACCCCTACTTTACCGTTAAATAGAATTCTATCCGATATTTGTGTTGATACCGTAACACCAATTCTATCGTCTGTCTCAATATCCGCAGAACGGTCTAAAATACCTTGCTCATAGGATAGACCAAGGTTGAACTTATCATTACCACCACTAAGAATTGAATTCAAAATGCTAGATGCGCTTTGAACCAAATTACCTGTAATTGCTTGTTGGTTAATACCACTTTGAGAATTTACAAAAGTACCTTGAGCCAATAGGAATATCGCATTTTTCTCCTCTACCGTGGGATCTTGCAGTCTGTATTCCAATTCTGATTTTACAATAGAATTAGTACCCGGAAAATCAATACCAAAATCAATATCTGGCTTTTGAAGCTGCCCGGTTAAACTTATAATTACGTCAGTAGGAATTCTACGGGTAAAACCGGCATCATCTAATAATGGAGCAGGATTCGCATTTAATGAATATATCGCCTCCATATTCAAAATGGCTTCTAATGGTTTTTGATCCCAATTAATGGTACCCCCGGGTTCAACCGTAAATTTCTTATCTATAATACCACCAAACTTATAATTGAATTCACCTGTTACCACAACATAATCACCATACATTTCAAATTTACCATTGGTATTGATCTGTATTAAAATAATACCTACCCCTGTTCCTTTTAGGGAACTACCGGTTTTTGTATCCGTTACTATTTCAACTTCGGCATCAGGCGTTACATCTAAGTTAAATTCAAGTTCAAGACCTTGATAATCCTTTAATTGTCGCTGACTCTCTATTCTCTTTTTATCGTTCTTTTCAATAAAATTGATAAAAGAATAATCCCCAACACTAGCAACATCACTAAGCGGAATTTTTAAAGAAGTACCTTTTGCGGTAGTACCATCAACCGTAATATTCAAAGCAGTAGTAGGACCATAGATTCGTCCTGTTCCATTCAAATAACCAGTACCATAATATAACTCACCCTCTTTAAATTCTGTATTTAAAATCAAGAACCTATCATTCTTGGTATCAACATTCAAGTCCAGAACCCAATCCTTAAAGAAACTATGAGTAATGGTACCATCTAAATTTGCCGTAGTACCCTTAGCAACATCTTTTAATGCTATATTTTCAAAATCAAATGTTTGATTACTTAGAACAACTCTAGACCGGGGTGCAAATTCATAATCTACATTCAGGTACGGCACTGCAATACCAGCATTGTCCAAAGTAAGAAGCCCGTCAAAGTTTGGATTATCAACATCTCCCTTTATAACCACCCTACCGTCTATATCTCCCCTAATATGATCAATAACCCCTTCACCCAAAGGGCTAAAAGGTTCTAAATTAAAATTGCTGAAATTCGCAATTAAATCTGCCCTTGGTATATCTCCCCTATTCTCTACACTACCAACTACGCTAAATTTTTCCAAGCCATTATCTGACAGTTGGGAATTCACTTGAAATTCTGTCAAATCTCTATTGCCAATGATATTTATAGCTAAATCACCTAAAGGAATATCATTAATACCGAATTTATCAATATTTAGATTTGATGATGGTAAATAAACACCATCTTTCTGTAAAACGTTTAAGGTTCCATTGACCTCTCCCTGTAATTTCAAACTATCTATTACCGGGGTTATCTTATCTAAGGAAACAATTTTAAATTGCAACTGTAGGTCTTTGTAAGTAGAATCTGCCAATTGTCCTTTTAACCTTATCTGCTCTTTCTCTTCATTGTTCATTACAATTTCTTGAATTGTAATACTATCTAAAGACCTACTTAGAATAACCTTATTCTTTGTATTTCCCTCTTTGTTTAAAACCCACTTATTCCCCTTAAAATTAACATCAGAGGTTTTAAGACCAATTACAGATTTATTTTCCTTATTGAATGTATGGTAAAAGTTTAGGTTGTAAGAATCATTGAACTCACTACCGCCTTTAAACTCTGACCTAAAGAACAAAGTATCCTTTAAGGTAGTATTTATCAGGTTAAAATCCTTAAAATTATAATACGGGGTATCCAACTCACCAACAGATACATATGTATTGAATAATGGGTTTTTATTATCTATACGCACTTCAATTTTATCGGCTGCCGTACCAAAGGCCTCTATACTTGGGGACTCAAAATTTAATTTGAAATCACCCTCATCTGCTACTATATTACCTTTAATAAACGTATTGGGATCAAAGCGAACTTCCGGAAAGAACACATCTACGATTTTATTATAAATCTTAAAATTAAAGGAGAGATTTTGACCATCTGAAATTTGAAAAGGCCTATAGTTTGTATAAATACTACCCAAGGAGTTCTGCACAAGTTTACCCAATTCTCTTACCTTAAAATTACCTTTCATAAATCCGGTAATAATATCTGGAGAATTTATATTTATGGTTCGTTCCCTCTCTTGATCAAAACTAGAGGTAACCGCAAAATCATCAAAATAGTAAGTATCATTTTTATTTTGATAGCTAGTTTGTGTAAAATTGATATCACCAACAATATTATCAAGCGTGGTGCCCGTAATATCCATACTTACATTTCCTTTAAATACAGAAACGCTATCATTTATAATATTCAGTTTCTTTAAATCGGCATAATCGACCGAAGCGATAAAATTAAAATTGTTCCTTGTCTCGGCAACATTTGCAAGACCCTTAAAATCGAACTTAAAATTCTCGTCATTGCTTACCAAAGAACCATCAAACAATTGATCTTTTATAATCCCCGACACTCTAATGTCTTGATAGTTGTACTTATTAAACTCCAAAGAATAAATTTGACCAATTACCTCGGTGTTCAATTTTTCTTTTACGAAACCTTTACCCTCCACATTAAAATCCAAGGTTGTTTTTCCCAAGTTTTTATTTTCGGCAAAATCACCTAAATCAAAATCTATCAAAGAAATAAAACCTTTATAAGTTGCATTGTCAATATTATTAAAATCGCTTAGTACAATATCTGCATAACTACTACCCACGGCAGTATTTAAGTTCACTTTAGCATCAATAGAAGAATTGGTAATAAAGGCATTACCACGAATTGTAAATTGCCCTAATTTGCTAAATGACGACGGCAAAGAGTTACCAATTAAATTGGGCAATAATGCATTTAATTGATAATAACTGCTTGTTACATTCCTCATTTCGGCATTTAAACTAAATGCTTTCTGTTTATTAAAGAGATTTTTAAAATTAAAATTACCACGAATACCGGTATCATCTGAAAACAAGAAAAGGTCATCAGTGTTCAAATCGTTCAATACTCCATTCACATTTGCATTGAAGGTTACTTCTTTACCTTTTCCAAATTCATCATAAAGTAAGTTGACTTCATCAAAAGCCACTTTAGACTCCTTAAACTCCGCAACTACATTAACCTTGTTCAAAAAATCGGCAAAATCTTCTCGGTTATAATTAAAAACCAAATTACCTTCTAAAGCAGATAATGGTGTATTAATGCTTAGAGAATCAAAACGCATTTGCTGCTTGGTATATTTAAAATTGGTAGCCAAACGATCTACTTTTAACCCTCTATTGCTAAAGAATGACATTTCTTTAATATCCGCAGAAACCTCTGGGCCTAAAATTAAAAAGTCGCCCGCATTTATGTTTAGGCTATCAAAATTTAAAACTGTAGTATTTTGTAAATTCTCATCAATATATTTAAAGCTACTATGCGCAATATCAACATTAGATGAAGATAATTTAAAAGGGGGCGTACCCTCTGTCCTTGGCTTGCCATCATCTAACTTATCTACAAACACTTCTAAGTTGGTATTTCTCTCGCCAAAATATGTTTTAAGTTTAAAGTTCAGTTGATCAACAGCGATATCACCAAATTCCAAATTACCTTGAGCAAGATTACCTAAACTTAGAATAGAGGTTTTAAGTTCATTTACATAAAAAAGTGTATCCTGCTGATAATCTTCAATATAGACACCTTCCAAACCTGTATTCCAAGAAATCAACGAAACCTTTAACCGCTCAATATTGATGTGCGTTCCATATTGATCGTTGATTTTTTTCGTAGCAAACTGTGCCAATAAGGTCTGTACCACTGGCAGTGAAAAAACGATGGTACCTAAAACACATATCAGTAAAATCACCAATAATGTTCTAACCAATATTTTTCTCAGTTTTTTGATAGGTCTTTATGTTTTACCTTTGTTATTCAAAATTTATTCCAAATATGCTGGAGCACAAAACAATTTATATACTTGCTATTGAATCTTCCTGTGACGACACTTCTGCGGCAGTTTTAATGAACGATAAAGTGCTCAGTAATGTTGTTGCCACCCAAGCAATTCACAAAGAATATGGAGGGGTTGTACCTGAACTTGCTTCAAGAGCCCATCAACAAAATATAGTGCCAGTTGTTCACCAAGCATTAGCCAAAGCAAATATCGATAAAAAACAATTATCAGCCATAGCATTTACACGCGGACCTGGCTTAATGGGTTCATTATTGGTAGGTACTTCATTTGCCAAATCGTTATCACTTGGTTTACAGATTCCTTTGATCGAAGTTAACCACATGAAAGCCCACATATTGGCCCATTTTATAAAAGAGGAATCCATGAAAGCACCTTCATTTCCCTTTTTAGCATTGACCATAAGTGGTGGCCATACACAAATTGTTCAGGTAAATGATTTTTTTGACATGAAAATCATTGGACAAACACTTGATGACGCCGTAGGAGAGGCTTTTGACAAAAGTGCAAAAATATTAGGGCTACCCTACCCTGGCGGTCCGTTAATAGATAAATATGCAGCTACTGGCGACCCACATAAATTTGATTTCCCCATACCAAATGTAAAAGACTTGGATTTTAGTTTTAGTGGATTAAAAACAAATATTCTTTATTTTATACAAAAGCAGACCAAGGCAGACCCAGATTTTATTAAAAACAACCTTGAAGACATTTGTGCGTCTATTCAATATACCATCATTACTATTTTAATGAAAAAATTAAAAAAAGCAGTGAAACAGACCGGTATAAAGGAAATAGCTATTGGTGGAGGGGTATCTGCAAATTCTGGAATACGCAATATTTTAACCGAAGCACAAACCAAATATGGATGGAATACCTACATCCCAAAATTTGAATTTTGTACAGATAATGCCGCAATGATCGGTATAGTAGGTTATCTGAAATATAAAAATGAAAAATTTTCGGATCAATACGTTACGGCAAAGGCCAGATATGTTATTTCATAGATTAAAACAAAAACCACATGCAACTTTTCTTTAATCCTGAACTAGACCCTACTGCCAACACCTTTACTTTTGACAGTAATGAAAGCAAACACATCATCAAAGTACTCAGAAAAAAGAATGGGGACAAATTATGGATTACGAATGGAGCCGGATACTTATTTGAAGCTACAATAATTGATGATGCCATAAAAAAATGTGAGGTAGAGATCAACTCATCTAAAAAATCACATGCCAAATCTCATTGGTTACATATGGCTGTTGCACCCACAAAAATGAACGATCGTTTTGAATGGTTTTTAGAAAAAGCCACAGAAATTGGCGTTGATGAAATCACTCCTATTATTTGTGATCGATCAGAACGTAAGATTCTAAAATTAGAACGAATGAAAAGGGTATTGGAATCTGCAATGAAACAATCATTACAAACCTATCTACCTAAACTTAACGAACCAATTTCCTTAGTTGAGTTTTTAGAAAAACCAATAACAGGGTTACCGTTTATAGCACATTGCGAAGAAACCGAAAGACATGAACTAAAAAGGCGTGTTGCCGCTGACAAAGACATTACTATACTTATAGGCCCTGAAGGTGATTTTTCAAATCAAGAAATTAAAAGTGCATTGGAAAAAGGGTATGCCCCGGTAGCTATGGGTAAAACAAGATTAAGAACTGAGACTGCGGCTATTGTTGCTTGTACCATTGTAGCATCTATCAACAATGGCTAGTAAATAGCAACCTTTGCAGCACTAGTAATATCCACCTTTTCATTCTCTACCAATAACATCAAAGTTAAAGCTTCATTTTTGCCTACAAGGTTTGGAATTTCAATAGAACCAAAGCCTTTTGGTTTTACATCATTTAAATATTTTTCGGCTACTACAATATTGGTATTCTTTAAAGTTCTATGACGATTTTCTCCCCTTTTAACCTCTGTGGTTCTTTCATTAAGCACTAAGACCGCCCTAATAGTTTTATCTTCAATTTTACCATTAACGTTATATTCAAAAGTTGCTTTATCACCATCTCTTGTAATATTAGATATACCAATAACATTTTGAGACTGTAAATTGCTAAATTTCTCAACAGCCCTAATAACATCCGCCCTATTTGACCCCACCATATGCTCTTTGCCGTTAACGACCAATTCTGGCGTATAATTACTGCGATACCTGAATTTTGTATTGTAGACACTTTGTTTCACGGTAAATTTCTGATTACTGAAAGGGTCTTTCCAACCTATATAATTCCAATAATCCACATGATAGCTCAAAACAAAAACATTATCTGGATATGAATCCTTAATAGTTTCTAAAAGTGCATCCGCCGGTGGACAACTAGAACACCCTTGCGAAGTAAAAAGTTCAAGCACCACACTACCCTTAGATAATTTTTCCGAATGTTCAGAAAACAAAGCATCATCAACTTTATTATCTTTACTGGATTGAGACCAAATAATGGTGGTTAACAGAAGGCCTACTATAGAAAATAAGAAAACATAATTTTTTTTATCAATCATAATAATGTGATTATACTTTATTATTCGAAATAAAATGAAAAACCTTACTATATATCTTTTTCTTATAATGGCGTTTACATGCCTTAACTTAAGAGCACAGGAGATTGCAATTCTAAAATATCAAGGTGGCGGTGATTGGTATGCCAACCCTACGGCATTACCAAATCTTATAAAATTCTGTAATGACAATATTGGAACAACAATACAAAACAAACCCGAAACTGTAGAAGTAGGTAGCAGCACAATTTTTCAATACCCGTATTTACATATGACAGGACATGGTAATGTGGTTTTTTCAGATGAGGAAATTGAAAACTTAAAAAGCTATTTAATGTCAGGTGGTTTTTTACATATTGATGATAATTACGGCATGAAACCATACATCACAAGGGAAATAAAAAAACTATTCCCCAACAAAAATTTAGAAGAATTGGGAGCTGATCACCCCATTTTCAATAATTCATATTCTTTTGCAAAGGGACTACCTAAAATACATGAGCATGACGGGCAACGACCACAAGCTTTTGCAATTTTACAGGATAATAGGATTCTATTATTATTTACCTCAGAGTCTGATTTAGGTGATGGCTGGGAAGACCCAACAGTTCATAACGACGCTCCAGAAGTAAGACAAAAAGCACTTGAAATGGGAGCCAATATTATTACCTACGCCTTTAAAAACTAAGCTATGACATCAAAAACAATCTCACAGGGCATATTAAGAGCTATTGGCGTATTGGTAGGTATCGCCATTTTGCTATACTTTCTTTATACTATACAATCTGTTTTGGCCTACTTGGCCATTGCCGCTGTAGTAGCGCTTATAGGCAGCCCTCTAGTACGTTTTTTTAGAAAAATTAAGTTACCCAATATTTTAGCAGTAATACTAACCATGCTTTTAATGGTAGGTGTTCTAGCCGGTATCATAGCCTTGTTTATACCATTACTTTCTGAACAAGGAAAGAACTTGTCCTTATTGGATATTGATGAATTACAAACCAGTTTAAACACCTTATACCATCAAATCACCAATCACCTTGGCCTATCATCACATATCGTAGAAGACGTTATAGATGATGCCGGTTTAGAAAAAAATATTTTACAAGGTTTGGATATTGGGTTCATTCCCAATTTTCTTAATTCATTTTTAAATGTATTAAGCTCTGCAAGCATTGGCTTATTTTCAGTGCTTTTTATTTCTTTTTTCTTTTTAAAAGACAGCAAATTATTTGAAAATGGATTGTTGATTTTCGTTCCAATTGATAAAAAGAAAGGCACAACGAATTCCATCGGAAAAATAAATGGCTTGTTATCAAGATATTTTGTGGGATTGTTACTTCAAATTTTTATTCTTTTCGTCATTTACACCATAGTACTTTTAATCGTTGGTATTGAGAATGCTGTAGTAATTGCTTTTCTATGTGCATTGTTCAATATAATACCATATATAGGTCCTATAATTGGCGGTGTAATAATGTTGACCCTTACCATGACCAGTAATTTAGGATCGGATTTTAGCGAAGTCATACTTCCAAAAACAGGTTATGTATTCTTAGGGTTACTCTTTGGCCAATTGGTAGATAACTTCTTCTCACAACCATTCATATTCTCAAATAGTGTAAAATCCCATCCGTTAGAAATTTTCCTGGTCATTATTATTGCGGGGCTACTATTTGGTGTTGTAGGTATGATTGTAGCCGTACCGGGTTACACAGCAATAAAAGTTATATTAAAAGAATTTTTATCCGATAACCAAATTGTTAAATCATTGACGCATAATCTTTAGGTAGAGGTGAATTCAGAAATAGTTACAGACGAGGTACAACAATATATTACGGATAAACTGGGCACAGATGTGCATAAAATACTTTTATCAAAACCGAGGTTCACAGAAGTTTCCTCCAAAGAATTGGTAGAGCAAATTGAATCTAAAACAAAAGCCAAAGCAAAATTACCTTCTTGGTTTTCAACGAAAAATATATACTACCCAAATAAACTGAACCTATCACAAACTTCATCTGAAGTTACGGCGCAATACAAGGCTTCATTAATCAATGGCAAGAGTATTGTTGACATTACAGGTGGTTTTGGGGTAGACGCTTATTCATTTTCACAAAAATTTGAACAAGTAACCCATGTTGAAAAAAATAGTGCCTTGTCTAACATAGCGCAACATAATTTTGAGCAAATGGGCGCTACTAACATTAACTGTATCGCGTCTGAGGGATTAGAGTTTTTAAAAGCCTCAACAACCACTTATAACTGGTTATATATAGATCCTTCCAGAAGAGACGAAAACAATAAAAAAGTATACTATTTAGCTGATTGTGAGCCAAATATAGTCAACCAGGCATCTTTTTTATTTACAAAAGCCAATAACGTATTGGTTAAAACAGGTCCGTTATTAGATTTAAAAATTGGACTAACAGAATTGAGCAATGTAAAAGAAATACATATTGTTGCGATAAATAACGATGTAAAAGAGGTATTATGGTTAATGGATAAAGAGTACAATCAAGAACCTATTATAAAAACAATCAATTTTAAAAATAGCATAAAACAAGAGTTCAGTTTTAAACCTAGTGATGAAGAAAATGCAATCTCCAACTTTTCCAAACCACAAAATTACCTTTACGAACCAAATGCAGCTATCTTAAAATCAGGGTCTTTTCAATTTATTGGAGCATTCTTCAAACTAAATAAATTACATCCAAACTCACATCTCTTTACTTCAACAGAGTTAATCAAGTTTCCTGGTAGAGTATTCAAAATTGAAAGTATCTATGAATATTCTAAAAAATCTTTTAAAAAATCCGGTATCAAAAAAGCCAATATTACTACGAGAAATTTTCCTGATTCAGTGTCTGAAATTAGAAGAAAACTAGGTCTAAAAGACGGTGGTGAAAACTATGTTTTTGCTACAACTGATTTAGAAGGAAAACTAATTTTAATTTCTTGTTTTCGTCACTAAAATGTTCTGAATTTCGATATAAAAAACGTTCAAAAATCACATCAACTTAAACAAGAAACTTCGCAAACTACAACGTTGTATATTATCTTTTAACCTTATTTTTAGATACATAATTGATATAAGTTGTTAAAATTTTAACACCAAAAACATGTTCTTTTCAACTCACAAATTATTGATATCTTAATATTTACGGTCTTCTAAAACGATTTTCATAATCAAAACAACGAAATTTAAAATTTTGACACTTGCAAATTAACGTTATCGAATCATCAATTATTAAAGGAAAATTGCTATTATTATACCGGATTTTGATTTTTTTAACATTTAATTCCGCAACTATAAATTTTAAAAAGTCAATTTCTACACAATTAATTTAAACTAACAAACAACAATTATGAGTCAAAAACGTGATTACACGTTGATGAGCTCCAGTAAAAGGTCTTCCTTTATTAAATCTGGGGTATTGTCAATGCTTGTTTGCCTAAGCACACAATTAGTGCAGGCAAATGAAAACACAAGTACTTCAAACAAAGTTGAAGTAGGAGCAGTTCAAACTACTGTTACCGGAACCGTTCTAGATGACACAGGTCAACCTTTACCTGGTGCAAACGTCGTAGAGAAAGGTACTACTAACGGTACACAAACAGATTTTGATGGTAATTATAGCTTAAATGTATCTGCCGGTGCTACGTTGGTATTTAGCTATATAGGATTTAAAAGCACCGAAGTTGCCGTAAACGGCCAGTCAAATGTAAACGCTACCCTAGCCGAGGATGCAGCTGCACTTGACGAAGTTATTGTTTTAGGATATTCTCAACAAACAAGAGGTGACCTTACGGGGTCTGTAGCTTCTGTAGATGTTTCTGAAGCAACCAAGGCACCAGTTGTAAATGCTGCCTCAGCATTACAAGGACGTGTTAGTGGTGTTACCGTAGTACAGAATGCTACACCAGGTAGTCCACCAAAAATCAATATTCGTGGATTTGGTACTAGTAATAACACCAACCCATTATTTATTATAGATGGTCTACAGACAGATGATCCATTTGTACTAAATAGTATAAACCCTAACGATATTGCCCAAATGAACGTTTTAAAAGATGGTGCAGCGGCAATTTACGGTGCAAGAGCATCTAACGGGGTAGTGATTATTACAACCAAAGGTGGTGGTTACAATATGGAAAAACCAATAGTATCTATTGATACTTATACTGGTTTCTCTTCAATAGCGAATACACCAGATTTTTTGAACGCACAACAATTAGGAGATGTCCTATTTCAAAGTGCAGCTAACGATGGTACAGCTTTTGACCACCCACAATACGGAAATGGTTCTTCAGCAATTGTTCCTTCTACCTTAAATGGTTATACCAGAGTTGTTTCTTATGACCCAATTGTAAGAGGTGACGCTTCGGCTACTGTTAACCCTAACGGTACTGATTGGTTAGATGCCATTACAAGAACTTCGGTAATACAAAGTGTTGCCTTTTCTGTTGCAAATGGTGAGGAAAATAGTAAATACTCTCTTTCAGCAAATTATTTAAACAACCCAAGTAACCTTGTAGATACATTTTACAAAATTGGTCAAATACGTTTAAATTCTGAATTTAAACTTGGAGACAAAGTAAGAATTGGAGAGCATTTTAGTGCTGCCTATTCCAATGGTAACCAAGGTGGAGCTGGAGCAAGATATGAAGAAGCGGTAAGAAGCAGCCCGTTAATTCCTTTATATGATGACAACGGCAATTTTGCGGGTACCGGTGCTCAAGGTACAGGTAACTCAAGAAGCCCATTAGCTCAATTAAGTAGACAAAGTGACAACTTTAATAAGACCTTAAGACTTCTTGGAGATGTATACTTATCAGCGGAGCTAATGGATGGCCTTACTTTTAAAACTACTATTGGTGGAACGATCAATTCATTCAACACCCGTAGTTTCCAAGCTTTAGATCCAGAACATAGTGAGCCGTTAGGAACTAACACACTAACAGAAATAAATCAAGATGGCTATTCTTGGACTTTTACTAACACCTTAAATTACAAGAAAACCTTTGAAAACAGCAAAATAGATGCCTTAGTAGGTATAGAGTCTGTAGAAGATGGAATTAAAGGAAAACAAGTTAGCCGAACAGGTTTCTTATTTGAAACTCCAGATTTTTATTTGTTGAACAATGGTAGCGGAACACCAAACATCGACAATGCTTTTGATTCGGCTACGTCTCTTTATTCTTTATTTGGTTCTGCAACGTATTCTTATGCTGACAAATATTTTATAACGGGTACCTTACGTAATGATACCTCCTCTCGTTTTTCAGGGGATAACAAGAGTGATACGTTCCCTTCTATTAGTGCAGGTTGGGTAGTTAGCAAAGAAGATTTTATTTCTTCTGATTCAGCTTTGAGCTGGTTCAAATTAAAAGGTTCATGGGGTCAATTAGGTAATCAATCTTTACCTGCAAGTAACCCTACTATAAATATTTCTTCACTTAATGAGAGTTTAGGTAACTATGCTATTGACGGTAATGCAATTGCTACTGGAGCAATATTATCTTCTGTTGGTAACCCAAATTTACGCTGGGAAACTAGTGAAGCTATTAATGCAGGTGTAGAATTAGGCTTTTTCAATGACAAGTTCAATGTTGATTTTGAATGGTTTAAGATCACTACAAAAGATTTGATTACTCAAGATAACAGTTTGATCAGTACTACAGCCATTGATGCTGCGGCACCATACGTAAACTCAGGTAATGTAGAAAACACAGGTTTTGACATTAATCTTAGATACAAAGATGAAACTACATCTGGTTGGAAATATGGGTTTGATGTAAATTTCTCTCATTACAAGAATGAAGTAACAGATTGGATCAGTGAATTCCAAACAGGTGATGATAGCTTCCGTGGTGGAGCAGTATCTAGAACTCAAGTAGGTCAACCAATTTCGTCTTTCTTTGGTAGAGAAGTAATAGGTTTTACAGATGAAGGTAGATTTGAATATAGAGATATAGATGGTAATAATACTATAGACGATAGTGATAGAACATTTATTGGATCTCCGCATCCAGACTTTACATATGGCTTTAACTTTAACCTAGGTTATAAAGCTTTTGACCTATCATTATTCTTACAAGGTTCTCAAGGAAACGATGTATACAACTACGTTAAGATATTTACAGATTTCCCAACTTTTGTTGATGGAAATAGAAGTGTCAGAGTATTAGATTCTTGGACACCATCAAATACTAATGCTACTTTACCAGCATTAAGTAATTCAATACAAAACAGCGAAACGCAACCTAATTCTTACTTTGTAGAGGATGGCTCTTACTTGCGTTTAAAGAATATACAATTAGGGTATGCTTTCCCTGAAAAAGTGACAAGTAAAATTGGTCTTGATATGTTGAGAGTATACATTCAAGGAACAAACTTGTTTACTATTACAGGATATGATGGCTTTGACCCAGAAATTATATCATCTGTTACCGGTAATAACTTAACATTGGGTGTAGACAACCAGGTTGTACCACAATCTAGAATTCTTACACTTGGATTTAATTTAAAATTGTAAAAAAATGAAAAAGAAATTAATTTATTTATTCACATTATTCGCCGCTATAAGTGCATGTAGCGATGAATTTACAGAGCAACCCGCTATAGGTGCGCTAAGTGATGCTGCCGTTCAAAATGAAGACGGTGTAGAACTACTTTTAATTGGTGCATATTCAACCTTAGATGGAATTAGAAACAATTTATCAGGTAACGGTTTTGCCGCTAGTGGTGACAACTGGTGGTTTGATGTTATCGCAGATGATGCCCACAAAGGAAGTACAGATGGTGACCAAGCTGATCTTTTTGAAATGGAAGTTTACAACTGGACCACAGGTAACCCATACGTTTTAGGTAAATGGTCGTCAATTTTTGCAGGTGTAAACAGAGCAAATGCCGTTATATCTCTTATTTCTTCAATTGAAGATGCAGATTTAACAGGTAAACTTGCCGAGGCCCGTTTTTTAAGAGGTCATTTTAATTTTGAGTTGCAAAGAATCTACGGAAATGTTCCTTACATTTCTGAAGAAAATTATGCAAATACAGAGTTTAACCAACCAAATCCAGGTCCTATTTGGGATCAGATTGAAGCTGATTTTCAGTTCGCAATGGATAATCTACCTGCTACACAAGAGCAATCCGGTAGACCTACATCTTGGGCAGCCCAGACTTATTTAGGAAAAGTACACTTACAGCAATCAGATTGGGCAGCTGCATTTGATTTATTAGAAGATGTAATCAACAATGGTCCATACAGTTTAAATGCTGAATTCTTGGACAATTTCATTAGCTCAGGTGAGAATAGTTCAGAATCTGTTTTCGCTATTCAGTTCACTGCAGATACCGGACAATCTTTTAACGGTAATATTGGTGGAGTACTAAACTTCCCTAATCCAGGTCCATTTGGTTCATGTTGTGGCTTTTACCAACCTTCTCAAGATTTGGTAAACGCTTTCCAAACTGATGAGGACGGATTACCATTATTAGATACCTTTAATGCTGCTGGTAATGATGTAGCCAATGATTACGGCATTGAAGATGAAGATGCCTTTACACCTCATACTGGACCTTTAGATCCTAGATTAGATTATACTGTTGGTAGAAGAGGTATTGATTATAATGGTTATGGCACCTTCCCAGGGCATTCTTGGATCCGTGCAACATTTGCCGATATATCAGGGCCATATTTACCAGCCAAAAACGTTTATCAATCTGGTGATACCGACAACCAAGGTACAGGTGCATGGGGTCAGCAACACTCTGGCATAAACTATAACATTATACGTTTTGCAGATGTTCTTTTAATGGGTGCAGAAGCTGCAGTTGAATTAAACGACTTAGCATCAGCATTAACTTGGGTAAACATGGTTAGAAACAGAGCAAAAAGCATGTCTTATGTACAAAATGAAGCTGGTGATGCAGATGCAGCCAATTATGTAATTGAACCTTACACAAGTTTTGCAGATCAAGCATTTGCAAGAAAAGCAGTTCGTCATGAGCGCCGTTTAGAACTTGGAATGGAAGGTCACCGTTTGTTTGACCTAAGAAGATGGGGCAACGGAGTTGAAGTTATCAATGAGTACATAGCTAATGAAAGCCGTACTATTGAAAATTTTGGTACAAAAGCAAACGCATTCGAAGCTAAACATGATTTATTGCCTATACCTTTAAGTGCAATTGACTTAAGTGGAGGTGTTTTAGAGCAAAACCCAGGTTTTTAAGTCTATAAATTCTTTGTAATAAGCAGGACATCTAATTGATGTCCTGCTTTTTTTATATCCTAAAAAACCTATCCTTATTTAGAATTACCCTGGTTAAATTTTAAATAATTTAAGCCTATAATGCCATCTATTTAACTTTCATAAATTCATTGTAAAACACTATTTTGCATAGTAGAAACAAATAGACCATTCATTCAAATAGTACTTCTCAACACTTGTCTAAACTCAATTATCTGATAAGAACAATACTTAAACAATAACTTACAACAAACAACACAACAAAAACTAACTGATATGCGTATTATTTCTTACTCTTCAATAATACTGATCGCCATTAGTATCTTTTCATGTACTAAACAAAAATCAACATTATTTCAAATGGTTCCTAGTAATGAATCTGGAATTACCTTCAACAATAAAATAATAGAAACGGATAGCTTTAATATTCTAACTAGCGAATACATTTTTAATGGTGGCGGTGTTGCCATAGGTGATTTTAACAATGATGAGCTACCGGATATTTTTTTTAGCGGTAATCAAGTAAATAATAAATTATACCTAAATCTTGGTGATTTTAAGTTCAAGGATGTTTCAAAAGAATCTGGCATAGAAGCTATTGCCCAATGGAATACTGGAGTTGCACTTGCTGACATCAATAATGACGGTAATTTAGACATGTATGTATGTTCTGCAATGTTGAATAGTGACGAGGCCAAAAAAAACATACTATTTGTTCATCAAGGTCTAAATGAAAATGGCGTTCCAATTTTTAAAAATTTAGCAAAACAATATGGTATAGAAGAATCTGGCAACAGTATGGGCGCTACCTTTTTTGACTACAATAAAGATGGCTTACTTGACCTATATGTACTTAATAATGTAGATATTCATATTTTACCTACCAACTATAGAAAGAAAATTACCGATGGAACTGCATTAAGCAATGATAAATTATACAAGAACAATGGCGACGGCACTTTTACAAATGCTACCGTTGAAGCAGGTATAACTATTGAAGGTTTTGGTTTAGGGCTCTCTATATCTGACCTTAACTATGACGGCTGGCCAGATATTTATGTAAGTAATGACTATTTGACCAATGACCTTCTTTATATCAATAACCAAGACGGAACATTTTCCAATCAAATTGCATCTCGTATAAAGCACCAAAGCAAATTTTCTATGGGTAATGATATATCTGACTTTAACAATGATGGTTATTTGGATATTGTAACCTTGGATATGCTTGGCGAAACCAACAGAAGGTTAAAAACTACCTTATCTGGGCATAAATACACTGAATATATTTTGAACGAAAGATTTGGTTATGAAAACCAACACACTAGAAACATGCTTCAAAAAGGCAATGGCAACAACATACCTTACAGCGAAATAGGTTTATTGGCTGGCGTGTCAAAAACAGATTGGAGTTGGTCACCACTTTTTGCGGATATGGACAATGATGGCTACCAAGACTTAATGATTACAAATGGCTTTCCTAGAGATATTACCGATTTGGATTTTGGCGATTTTAAATTTAATGTTAGTAGATATCTTAGTCCTGCACAAATTTTAGATTCAATTCCTAAAATTAAGATTCCAAACTATGCCTATAAAAATAATCGTAACAATGGTTTTACTGATGTAAGTAATGAATGGGGCATTGGCATACCATCATTTTCTAACGGTGCTGCATTTGCCGATCTTGACAATGACGGGGATTTAGACTATATCATAAACAATATTAATGATGAAGCATCCATATTTGAAAATACTACAGACACAAGTGATGAAAAACATAATTATTTGAGCATAGCTTTAAATAACACCTCCTCCAATACCTTAAAGGATGGTGCTAAAATTGTTGTTCGGCTAAATGATGGCACATTTCAGTATAAAGAATATCACACCTATAGGGGCTACATGTCTACCGTTGAAGATATATTTCATTTCGGTCTTGGTGATGCAACAAAAGTTAAATCTATCGAAGTTTTATGGCCAGATAATAAATACCAAAAATTGACCGACATTGAAAGTAACCAACGTATAATATTAGAGGCCAAAAATGCAAAGACAGTAAAAAATAACAGCCTTGTTTTTCCATACGTCCCCAAACAGGAAAAACCAATTTTTAGAGAAGTTTCAAAAGATATTGGGGTAACGTTTTTACATGAAGAAAAAGATATTATCGATTATAACATACAACGTACATTACCGCACAAACTAACACAAAATGGTCCATTTACCACTGCCGGAGACTTAAACGGTGATGGTCATCAAGATTTTATAGTTGCCAGTTCTGCCGGTATGTCGCCACAATTATTTTTCCAAAATGCACAGGGTCATTTTACGCAAAAACCTTTGTTCACCGATGAGGAAAATAAAAAATATGAAGAAGAAAGTATTGCTTTGTTTGATTTAGATAATGACGGCGATCTAGACATGTATCTCGTTTCTGGCAGTAACGAGTTTGAATTGGATAGCAATTATTACAATCATAGGTTACTAACAAACGATGGTAACGGAAATTTCATACTTACTACAGATAAAATGCCATTGGTTAAAACAAGTGGTTCTATAGTAGCCATTACCGATTACGACCATGACGGATATGTTGATCTTTTTGTTGGTGGCAGAACTCCTTTTTCTAAATTCCCCAATCCTGACAAAAGTCTTATCTTAAAGAACGAAAAAGGTATTTTAAAAGATGTTACGGACAATATAGCTCAAGACCTTCGTCAGATAGGAATGGTAACCGATGCTGTATGGGCAGACGTTGATTTGGATGGAAATGAAGATCTAGTTATTGTGGGTGAATTTATGCCCATTACCATTTATAAAAATAACCTTACACGTTTTTCGAAAATTGAAAATACCGGGGTTGACAGTTTATTTGGCTGGTGGGAGAGTATAACAAAAACAGATGTTGACAATGATGGTGATATAGATTTTATAATAGGTAATTTAGGAATGAACAACTTTTACAATCCTACAACCGAAAGACCTGTTAATCTGATTGCCAAAGATTTTGATAACAATGGTACTTTAGACCCAGTAATGTTCGCTTACTTTAAAGAAAGCTTTGAAAACCCTACCTACAAATCATTCCCTGTAAACTTTTGGGGAGATTTAAATGGTCAAAGTCCTATTTTTAGAGCCAAGTACAATTCTTTTAAAGCCTATTCAAGGGCAACAATCACAAATTTGTTTTCTAATGAAGAATTACAAAATTCAACTAAATTAACAGCTAATTACGACAAAAGCATAGTGCTGCTAAATGAAGGTGATGGTAAATTTTCACATATACCTTTACCTATTGATGCACAAGTAGCCCCTGTTAACGGTTCAATAACGGTAGATTTTAATGAAGACGGTTATAATGACATCTTATTAATTGGCAATAATTTTGGTAATGAAGTTTTTGTAGGTCGTAATGATGCCCTGAACGGTCTGCTATTGCAAAATGATGGTAATGGTAATTTTAAATCGGTATCAACTAGCAAAAGTGGCTTTTTTGTACCTGGTGATGCAAAAAGTATCACTACCGTTAAAAATAGTAAGAACGCACTACCCTATTATATTGTTACACAAAACAGAGATTCTATAAGAATTTTTCAAAAAAACTAGTTCGCATAAATTCATTAATTTGAGCAAACTTAATTAAATAGAAGATATTTAAACATCTCAAGAGAATATCCAACTTTTGTTAGCTACTTAAAATAAAAAAAGGGTGAAATAATCTGTAATGTTGCAGATTATTTCACCCTTTTTTTTGCTTGACACCTCACTTATCTTGTATTTATTACCCTACAAAATCATACCTGAACGACATCTAATAATCGACTAACAACACCACTGAAACCACAAATAAACTATTCATAAAATTTAATAGTTAAAATTGGTTTTTTGATAAATTATTAACTAATATTATAATAATATTACGTTAATCTTAACTAAAATTAAGATTAGTTAATAAATCAACAATTAATCAAACAACAACTAATTATGAATCAAAAACAAGATTTTAAATCATTAAAATCCAAAAAAAGACAGTCGGTCTTAAGAAGCGGATTTTTATTGATTTTAGCGTCTTTATGCTTTAATGGCCTTAGCGCTAATGAAAAGCCAAACGAAATTAAGTACAATGAACCCCTCAAGGTTCAAACAACTGTGACCGGTACGGTATTAGATGACCTAGGCACTCCGTTACCTGGTGCCAGTATCATCGAAAAAGGTACCACGAATGGTACCCAAACCGACTTTGATGGTAATTTTACCATAGACGTAGCGGCATCTGCAACCTTAGTAGTGAGTTACGTAGGTTTTAAAACTGTTGAAATAGCTGCTAGCTCCTCTCCTATTTCAGTAACCTTAACCGAAGATGCCGCTGCTTTGGATGAGGTTGTGGTAACAGGATATGGTTCTCAGTCTAAAAGGGATGTAACGGGTTCAGTTTCAACAGTAGATGTTGAAGAGCTAAATGCCGTGCCTGCTACTACTTTTGCACAACAACTACAAGGTAGGGCTGCCGGTATTGGTATTGTAAATGATGCAACTCCCGGTGGTGAGGCTACGGTAAGAATTAGAGGTTTTGGTACCATTGGCAACAATGACCCTCTATACGTTATTGATGGGGTACCTTCAAGATCACAAGCAAACCTTAACCCAAATGACATAGAATCTTTACAGGTTCTTAAAGATGCATCTGCAGCATCAATTTACGGTTCAAGAGCTGCAAATGGTGTAATAATTATCACCACCAAAAAAGGTAAAATGGGTAAACCGGTCATCACTTATGATACCTATTACGGTTTACAGTCGGGATTAGGAGAAGTAGAAGCCTTAAATGCTGCGGAGTTAGGTGAATACCTTTATTTAGCCGATCTATATGCTGGCAAGGATCCTAGTCATGGTCAATATTCTTTTGGCCCAAATGGAGAAATAGGAATACCTGACTATGTTTTCCCAAGTGGCGCCATGGAAGGTGATCCCGGTACAGACCCCGATTTGTATGCATTGGAAGAAGGTAATATTTATGCTATTGTGCGCGCCGCCGATACCAATTGGTGGAATGAAGTAACTAGAACCGCGCCAATTTTAAACCATCAAATATCAGCCTCTGGCGCAACTGAAAATGCAAGATACGCCTTTACACTAGGTTACTTTGCTCAAGATGCGATAACTAAATTTGTAGGCTACAATAGAACATCCATTCGTGCAAATACAGAATTTAAAGCATTAAATAAAAAGTTAACTGTTGGTGAAAACCTTTCTGTAAACTTTGACAATAGAAAAGGTGGTTTTGGAAATGATGAGGAACAAAATGCAGTTTCGGGTTCGTATAAACATCATCCACTTTTACCGATCTATGATATTGCCGGTAACTTTGCAGGTAGTAGAGGTGCTAACCTAGGTAACAACTTTAACCCATATGCAACTTTATACAGAGAGCAAGACAACAGAACATATCGTTTACGTGTATTCGGTAACGTTTTTGCCTCCTATGACATTACGGACGACTTGCAGGTGAAAACTAGTTTTGGTGTAGATGCTACAGGTGAAAGAGGTAGATATTTAAGAAGACAAAACCCAGAGTATGTAGAAGGAAACTTCATCAGCGGCTCAACTTCAACTAACAGGTATGAATATCAATGGCAATGGAATACGGTATTGACCTATGCTAAAACTTGGAATGAAGTCCATAATTTTGATGCTTATGTAGGGGTTGAGGGTATTGAGGCTTATGGTGAAGAATTTGGGGCCAGTAGAAATGGCTATGCTTTTGAAACGCTTGACATTCAACGCTATTTAGATTTAGGTGATGCTACCACGGCGAGTAACTACGGGTATGCATTTAGAGATTATACGCTATTTTCTGAATTTGGAAAGCTGAATTATAACTACGATGGAAAATATTTAGCTCAGTTTATATTAAGAAATGATGCTTCATCTAGGTTTCAATCTGCTTCTAGGAGTGCAATATTCCCTGCTTTTAGTTTAGGTTGGAGAGTATCAGACGAGGCCTTTATGCAAAATCTAGAAAAGGTAGATGAACTTAAACTTAGATATGGTTGGGGTAAAACGGGTAACCAAGAAATTGGAGATTACAATTCTTATACTACTTACCGTTCCAATATTTTCAACGCAGGATATCCAATTGATGGAGCAACGGGTGCACCAACTTTAGGTTTTGACGTTCAAAGTTATGGTAACCCAAATGCTAAATGGGAAACTACTACATCAAACAACATTGGTGTTGACCTTTCAATGTTCGATAGAAGATTTAATATAGGTCTTGATTTATGGGACAGGATAACGACAGACATGTTGTTTAGAAGACAAATCACGTATACCGCAGGTGATGCACAAGCACCGTTCTTCAATGTTGGTGAAATGACCAATAAAGGTGTAGACTTACAAATATCTTGGGACGATAAAAAAGGCGACTGGGGTTACGGTGTTAGCTTCAACCTTTCTGCTTACAAAAACGAGGTTAATAAATTAAGTGAAACAGATGACGGTACCGTTTTGTTTGGTGATGCTTCTAGAGTTCCTTCTTTAACCATTACAGAAGTTGGCGAACCAATATCATCCTTCTATGGCTTTAAAACCGAAGGAATTTTCCAGTCTCAGGCAGAGGCAGATGCTTGGCCTACATATGGCAGCTACAATGCACCTGGTAAATTGAAGGTAACAGATGTGAATAATGATGGGCAGATAGATGATGATGATAGAACGATCATTGGAAGTCCGCACCCAGATTTCACCTATGGTGTCAATATAGATGTTAGTTACAAAAACCTGGCCTTGAACATATTCGGTAATGGTTCTGAAGGAAATGACATTTACAACTACGTAAGGTATTTTGCAGATTTTAACACCTTTCAAGGAAACAGATCAAAAAGAGCGCTTTATGATGCATGGCAACCTGCCAACCCTTCTGCTCCCGTTAGCGAATGGGTAGCGGCTAATCCAAATGCCACTGTACCGATAATGGATGCTAACGATCAAATTAGTAGTAGACCTTCATCTTATTTCATTGAAGATGGTAGTTATTTTAGACTTAAAAATGTTCAGTTGACCTATTCCTTCCCTTCAGATTTAATGGAAAAAATAGGTATTTCAAGAGGACAGATATATGTACAGGGTCAAAACTTAGCTACATGGACAAAGTACACAGGTTTAAACCCTGAAATACAAGCAGGTAATAGAGATGACGCTACATTAGGCTTTGATGGCGGTTACATGCCGGTATCGCGTACCTATACATTAGGTCTAAGATTAACCCTTAACTAAAAAATCTAATTGCTTAAAAAAGCTATCATTTAATGAAACATATAAAATTTTAATGATGAAAAGAAAAAATATAATATTAATGGTATTTATCTGTATGGCCATCTTTACGGTTGGTTGTAGCGATGAATTTTTAACACGAACTCCAGAGGGGCAATTTGGTACAAATAGTCTTGAAACGGAAGATGGTTTAGATGGCATTCTATTGGGTGCCTATGCCATGATTGACGGTGCTGGTTTAGATGGCACTGCAGATTGGAACGTTACGGTAGAAAACTGGGCATTTAACATAGCTTCGGATGATGCACTTAAGGGTACCGATGCGGGTGACCAACCAGAACAGTCTTTTATTGAAGCCTATGACTATCAATCTTTCAATGGTCATATTACAAATAGATGGAGATCACTGTTCAAAGGTGTAGCTAGAGCGAACAATGCCATTAACGCCGCCAATAGTTTAGAAGATCTTTCTGATGAAAAGAGAACCCAAGTAATTGCTGAAGCGCGATTCTTAAGAGGTATTTTTCATATGGAAGCACGCAAAATGTGGAGAATGCCACCTTACATTGGCGAGGAAGATTACATTTTAGATGATGTTGAAAGCACCAAAGTGCCTAATGATCGTGAAATATGGCCGTTTATTGAAGCTGATTTTGAAGCTGCAGCGGCAAGTTTACCCACAACACAAAGTCAAGTAGGTAGACCTACTAGTTGGGCAGCTAAAGCTTTTTTGGCCAAATCAAAAATGTACCAGGGTTGGGACGAGAATGGAACGCCTAATACCGCAAAACTTGGTGAGGCCAAAACTTTACTAGATGAAATTGTGAACTCAGGTGTATTTAGCCTTGCCACTAAATTTGAAGATAATTTTTTGGTAGCCACAAGAAATAACCCAGAGTCTATATTTGAAATTCAATATGCCGTAAGTAGTGCTGCAGATCAAGCCTCTAGTAGAGGTATGGGTCTTGCCCACCCATATACAGACCCTTGGGGCTGTTGCGGATTTTATCAGGTATCACAGAACTTGGTAAATGCCTATAGAACCGAAGCCGGTTTACCTTTGATCGATAATTTTGATGCTGAGGACATCAGTATAGATACCAATGAAGACGGTACTAGTGCTGAAACGGCTACTTTAGACCCTAGAATAGATCATACTTTAGGAAGACCTGGAATACTTTACAAAGGTTTCAAAATCTATCAAACCGATTTTGTTAGAGATTTGTCATATGCAGGTCCTTTCTTCTCTAAGAAGCATGTTGCAGAGCCAGAAGGTTTTGGTGTTGGCGGATGGGGAAATCTATCAGCAAACAATTACCGATATATGCGCTATGGCATGATTCTATTATGGTTGGCAGAAGCAGAAGTGGAAGTAGGAAGTTTAGAAAGAGCTCGTGAACTTGTAAATGAAATTAGAACAAGAGCCGCTAATCCTGATGGATTTGTACCTTTGGCCACACAAGGAACGGACAGAAATGATTTCAGCATTGTAGAGGGCGAAGCTGCAGCAAATTATGATATTGCAACGTATGATGCACCATGGACGGACAAAGCTGCCGCCAGGGATGCCGTACGTTTTGAAACAAGATTGGAATTTGCCATGGAAGGTCACCGTTACTGGGATCTGGTCCGTTGGGGAATTGCCGCTGAAACCTTAAACAACTACATAGCCAGTGAGTCTCAACATAGAACATACTTAGTAGGAAAATCTTTTACGGAAGGAAAAAATGAATATTTCCCTATACCAAGTCAAGCAATTGATAGATCTGCAGTTGATGGTCAACCAACATTGACACAAGATCCAGCTTACTAATTAAAATTATTGTTAATTGTTAGTTGCATAAAGAGTGGTCAAATTATTTTTTTGGCCACTCTTTATTAATTTAAAACTACTTGGTTAAACGATTAATATACACCTATTAAATGAGTTCTAATATAGACCGGTATTTCGTTGAGACCATCGTCTAATTTTAATTTCATTACTTCAGAAGGTACCAAGGGCATATGGCAGGAAATACAATTTTGAGTTTCAATATGTTTATTTACCTCGACGCTACTGTTAATAGCTGTAATATTATGGCAAGACAAACACTTTGCATTGAAAACATCTTGTTCACCTCGTTCATTTTCATGTGGACTATGACAAGTAATGCAATCCATTTTTGAAGAATTCACAAAACACTTGCTTTCACTGAGAAGCCCCATTTGATTTCCATGAACATCTAATTTGAGATTTCTATTGTTATTCTGATAATTTTTGGAGTAGGCCGATAATGTATCGCCAGCAATAAAGGAGAACGGATTACCTTTTACCTGTTGTGCTTGTAACCCAGAGTGACATACGGCACAGGCATCTAAGCGCTGTTGTTGGGTGTACTTACCATAATTATCTACATGTACACCTACTTTTTCATTAGGTTTGGTCCTATGGTAAACTACGTGTTCTTCTAAAGGTCCATGACACCTTTGGCAATCAATACCTAGCAACAATTTATTGCGTTTATAAATATTTCCGTTACCAGTTTCATTTTTATTTTCGGCAAAGGTCACATGACATTTTAAACAATTATCATCTACAGGTCTATTGAAAGAGTATTTGGGAAAATTGGGACTATTGACCCAAGTATTGGCAGGCTCAAAATAGGATAGTTGTAATTGATATAGCTTATCATCTTCCCAGCTCAGATAACTTTGCCCTTTTACTCCAGAACCAATAGTAATATCCAGCTTAGATTTCACCAAGGCAGTATCGTCAAACTTTGGTTTGATCAATTGATAAATCCCATCGTTTTCTTTTATTAATTTTAAACGCACCCCTTTTAGATTCAGCTCATTGGAGCCTTCGGCAAGTTTACCTTTAATGTGTTCTTCATTGGCAATCGCTGACGTGTTGTAATGAGCTGTTTTTACATGACTCTTAAAAATATCTTCATGGCATTCTATGCAGGTATCCTGAGCTACAAAGTTTTTGCCATTATAATGTGTAGCTACGATTTCCGGCTCTAAATAATCCGAGATTGTAACAGTGTTTTTTAGATACCATAAGATATAAAAGAGCAATACAAGAACAATTGAACATAAAATGTATTTTGTATGCTTGCTTTTCATTGTAGTTTTTAAGATCTACTTTAATTCCTGGTTCATAAACCAATCATAAAGTGCATCGGTCTCATAAGCTTTTATCCATGCACTATGGCCTACGTTAGGATATCTTGTAAAAATTACCTCATATCCCATTTCCTTTAATTTAGCAACCATATTTTCAGACTCTGAGAATGGAATGGATTTATCTTTCTCACCATGAAAGACCCATATGGGCATTTCCCTATTGATCCATGAAGCATAGGGCAATGGTGCCATACCACAAACTACTGCCATTGCAGCAAATGTATTGGGATATTGTACCGCCATTTCCCATGCAGCGCCACCACCCCTACTTAATCCGGTTATATAAATCCGTTTTTTGTCTATTCTATTATTATCCACAATAGAATCTAACAACTGTTTAACAGCCCTTGTATTCCACCATTTCTTGGCGTTGGGGTTCTGTGGCGCCAAAATCAAAAATGGGAACTTTTTTCCTTGAACTATCAATTTTGGAGGACCATTTCTCTTCACCGTGACCAGGCTATCACCAGATTCACCTCCGCCGTGCAAAAACAATAAGATCGGAAACTCTTTATCAGGTTCGTCCTCATAATCCTCAGGATAGTACAAATAATAAGATAGTTTCTCTTTTACATTGGTCTCCATCTCAGCGTCTATTAGACTAGGCTTTTCTTGAGATGCACAACTTTGAAAAATAATCAATAGAACTATATACGGAACAATCCTCATCATAAAAACAATTTACGCTCAAATGTACCTAAAAACAAGTTGTATTAAAGTTAAAGTATCATTAGATCAATTTGGATTTCAAATGCTATTTACCAAAACTAAGTTATATACAATCACCCCTAAACAAAGAAGGAGATGCTCTTAGCATCTCCTTCTCTTAAAATCATATTATTTTAAAGTTATTACCTATACAATGTAAAGTGACCTACATATTTGATGGCATCACTATTTGCATTTACAACATACCAATAATCACCCGTAGGTACCTCTTTACCTTCATAGGTTCCGTCCCAGCCACTGACCTCATCCAATACAGCAACTACCCTACCGTAACGATCGTAAATTTTAACCACTACACCATCAAATAGCTCTCTATTATTTGGAGACCAAATATCATTCAAGTTATCACCATCAGGTGTAAAGAAATTAGGAAATTCTAACATTCCGGTGAATTCAAAAGGTACGCTAAGCTCCAGTTCACAACCTCTTGCATCTCTAACACGAACATTTACTATTCCGCTTTCATTGGTCGTAAATACGGTCTCATCTCCAAAAGATTGTCCGTTGAAAAAGAATTCATACTCACCATAACCACCAGCGGCAGAAGCTTGAACTTCATTGGGACCAGTTTTATCAACTACCAAACTTAATGGCTCATAACCATCAATACTGAACTCAACACTATTGGTACAACCATTTTCATGATAAATATATACAATGTGATCACCGGCAGGTAAATCTCCCCATACATACTCATCCGTAGCATTAGCCGTAATAGCATCTGTAGGATCTATTGGATCCAAAGCAAACATTAGTTCCGGCAAAAGATTATCATTTTCCAGTTGAATAGTGGTTGTACTGGTAGGGAATATACCTTCACAACCATACTGCACCTGAGCTGCTGCGGTTAAATCTACTCCAATATCTATAGTAAATAATTCCGAAGCCGTACATTGGTTTACATCTTGTATATAGATAACATAAGATGCTCCACCCTGTAAGTCTTCTATTATTTCACCAGTATAGGGTGCAAACGTGGCGGTACCCGATTCATCTACCGGATCGATCATTTCTATTTTATATTCAAAATATGGTGTAGCACTTACTAAAGGATTATTGAAAGGAGTACCTCCAATGACATCAAATATCACAGTACCATTATTTGCACCTATACACAACTCGGGTGTAGTATCTATATTGATCACCTCTATTTGATCAGGCTCTTCAATAGTAATAAAATCCTTTTCAAAACAGCCATTATCATCCTTGATCAAAATCTCATAAGTACCTGCCGCCAACTCATCAAAAGTATATGTACCAGGGTTATCCGAATCACTAAAGAACTCATTAAAATTAGGAGCAATCGCAAACTGTATTAACCCTTCACCACCGGCGCTAACAGATACGGTTATGGTACCATCCTCTTCACCGTTACACGAAACATTTGTAGGCACGGCGTCAAAAATTATAGGATCAGGTCTAACTATAGCGAACGGACCAGCAATATCACTACAAGTAGCTCCACTAGTTACCGCTATATAGTATTCGGTTCCTTCAGCTAAACCTTCAAATGTACCGTTATCTTGGGGACCTCTTACCAATGTTGCAGTAGCTGCCGGATTAAAAGCATCAACAGGATCACCTTCGTATAAATAGAACACATCTTCACCTACACCGCCGTTCACAAAAGATTCTATTCTACCATCCAATTCAGATGCACAAGAAATATCATCTGGTAAGTTAGGCAATAACGTTATTCCCGTAGCATCGGTCATGGTAATACCATTTGATCTAATTGCGGGGCAAGCACCTGCGGCATTTACCTTTCTCACATCAAATTGATAAGTAATACCCTGTACTCCAGATATGGTAACAGAATTCCCTGTCATTGGTTGATAGGTACCAATGGTAACACCGTTTTCTACCCTTAAATATTCATAAGTAAACAAAGGATCAGGGTTTTCAACGGTCATTCTCATTTCGCCATCCCCTCCACAACCAGGCACTCTTGTCTGTACCAATACCGGCTGAATTGGTGGTGGTGGATCTACATAATAAGCTTCGGTAACAAAAGAACATCCAAAACTAGACGAAACTTCTATTGCGTACCATCCAGCACTAATATACCCTCCACTATCTCCAATAAAGGTTGGTGTATTCTGCAAACCACTTTCAGATACTACAGCCGTATTATCATCACCACTTAAATATAATAATGTATAATTGTAACCCGCACCAGGAAAACCACCACTTGCTCCTGCTGTTGCAGTAATAGCATCACCAGACGTAATATCATAAGCTTCTAAAACCGCATTATTACCATTGGGACAATCTAAACTCTGTGGTTCTCTAATACCGGCAACTATTTGCGGTACTTCTTCTAATTCTATCTCCACTGTATTTGTACACCCTTCTACATCCCTAATTTCTATCTCATAGAAACCGAATGACAAGCCGGTAAATTCATTATCATTGGAAAATGCAGCAATTTCAGTGGTATAAGTAGCACCATTATCCGTGCTCATTAATAATCTATACTCATAAGGAGTAGTGTCCCAACCACCAGTACCTGTTGCAACAATTTCACCTGTGTCATTGGTACAGCTAACATTTCCTATAGACTCTGCCGTAACTTGTAGCGGACCGTTAGGTGTTCTAATATTGGCAACATTACTGATACCTGCACAATATGGATTACCCACAGAAACCACATCTACAATTAAATTACCACCAGGTAAATTATCTATACGGGCTTCATCACCATTAACATCAGGGAAATTATTGGTATCAAAAGTTCCTGAAGCCAAAGGAGTTGTTCTAGCATCATCAGTAGCCTCATAAACGATATAATCATATACACCATTATAATCACCTACGGTAATGAACAATGCTCCATCGTTACCAGGTACCGCACAGCTAACCGGTTTAGCCTCACTTATTAATACTGTTGGTGCAATTGGCGTGTTAACCGTGTGCACAGGCATTGGATAGGTACAACCTACTGTATTATCAACAATTTCAAATAAATAATCACCAACATCCGGTAAAAATACGTCTACATAATTATTTCCGGTTGAATTTGTTACTGGAGCAACTGCTGTAACCGAAACTGTATTTACAGTAAAGTCAGTTGTACCCGCAACTTCTATACGTACACGTTCATCATCTCTACAATTTAAAATATCAATATCTATGATTGTGGGTACAACATCTGTTGGCGGATTGATCGTAGGCACATCAAATGTAGTTTGACAACCATTGCCATCTATAGCATAAACCGTAATATTCTGAGCAGAACCATTATCAATGATTTCAAATGTATTACCTGTTTGATAGTTCTCGAACCCGGTAATACTATATTGATAACCAGAACCTATAGTACCGGCATCAACAACGTTCACGGTAATAATGGTAGAACTATATCTATTAGCACCTGGTTCACAGGAAAAATCCGCTGCGCTGGCAGTAATACTAAAATCATCGGGGTTATTTATGGTATGTACCGAAGACAACACCTCACAGTTACGTGCAGTAACTACTTGCACTTGGTAATCTCCCGCAGGCAAACCTGAAAAGGCTCCCGTATTATTCCTTGTAACTTCCGTTGTACCAGATGTAACATCATTTAGGATATAGGTTAACGGAGTATCTTGCGAAGTAAAAGGAACCATTGCATTTGCAGGACCAACTATTACTTCTATAAAACCATCGTTCTCATCTCTACAGCTAATATCATCAGCATCTTGAGCAACAATTACTGGTTGAGCAGCCTGATTAAGAATAATGTTAGATACCGTAGTTTCACAAAAACCAGTTCCATCATTTACAACACGGTCAGTGATTACAACTTGGTAATTACCAGGTTCTAAGCCTGTGAATACTGCATCATTGGTTTGTAAGACCGGTGCTACCGCATTTGAATTATAATCTATACCTGTTAATTCATAATCGAAATCTCCACTTCCGCCATTGGTAGTTATTGTAATTTCTCCATCAGCATCATTACAAGTACTATCAGTAGTAAAGTCACCTGTTGCAGACAAGAAATCATACACCGTGGCAGTACCTTGACTTGTACATCCATTGGCATCAACTACATCTACTACATAATCACCTGGACTACTTACCGTGTAAGTGTAAGTCCAATTTGTACCATCATCCGTAGGTAATTGTTCATCACCACCCAGAGTAAATCTCGGTGTATTCAAAGAATTTGGTACGGTAACTGTAATATCAAATGCCGTTGAGGTAGGATCACATTGATTAACAACGGTAAAAGTAGGAGCCGGTAAATCTGGATCTAAAGAAATAATGGTAGCAATATCAAAAGATGTACATCCGCTAGCATCTCTAACATATACGTCATAATCACCATCAGGAGCTGTAAATGTGGTATCTGTTGTCCAATCAGTACCAGTAGGCACATCACCATTGTTCATAAAGGCGAATTCATATGGTCCGCCAGAACCACCTCTTCCTTGAACGGTAACTTGACCAAAGGCATTACAATTTGCAGGAACTTCCTGTAAAATATCAATATCCGGTAAATTCTGATCAATAGTCACGGATGCAGCATCTGTACAAGTATCAGTTAAATTTTCAACCAAAATTTGATAATCACCAGGCAATTCCGCGTAGGTACCGTTATAAGGTAAACCTGTAGTTGTCAAAGCAGCTTCTAACTCCGTTTCTGATCCATCTTCGTTATTGATCAATACTATTCTTAACTGATCACCAATAGTATAACCAGTAATTTCATAGGCTATTTCACCATTTCTATTGATATCACAGGCACCAGGTGTGGAAGATGCCGTAACATCCAAAGAAGACGGACCCTCAACTGGTGGTATTTCTTGCTCATAGGTACAACCAGTACCCACATCCAATACTACAACAGTATACGCTACACCATATTGAATACCGTCTGTAGCGTTGCTAAAAGTATGGTCATTGACCCCTGGTGTATTATTTAGATTATAGAATGATGGCTGATCCAACAATCTTATCTGATAAGACCCTGAACCTCCACTAACATTAACAGCATAGGTGAAAGCAGTATCATCACAATCAGCAGGTGCTGGTTGCGGAATTGGTGTAATTACCACTTCATTTGATGTAATGGTAACCGTATCAATATCGGTACAACCATTGGCATCGATCGTAATAATAGTATAATCTCCAGTTACCAATGATGGATCTAAAATTTGGATAGGAAAAGTACTTTGATCCTCTACACGAGTAATTTCTACACCTGTATTATCCTCTATAATAAAATCAAAACTAGGCGTACCATCTGTAACTGCATCAATACTTATACCTCCACTAACTGGACCACTACCACTACAAACTGCCTGAACTTCTGAAACCGTAGTTGCAGGTGGTGGCGTACTGTCTAAAGTAATATCAAAAGTATCTGCAACGGTTTCACAACCTCTAGCATCTCTAACCAAATAAGAATACGTTCCAACGGTCAAATTTGAAAATACAGTTTCTGAACCCCAACCATTTCCGTTAAAATTAACTTCATATGGTGGCACCCCACTTGTTGCATCGGGTGTTATTGTTACTGCTCCATTATTAGTTGAGCTACAGCTAACCAGTCTAGTGGTAATATGGGCTGCCGCAATATTTTGCGGCGGGTTCAACGTTATTGCAACCGATTCGGCAACACAACCACTACTTGTAGTATTGTTATCCGTAATTCTAAAGACATAATCGCCTGGGGTAGCAGTATCGTATAAAAAGTTGTTGGAAGTCAATGGTATTGCCGCACCAAAAGTTACCCCGTTATCAGAACTAACTTCATATTGTTTAGCCCCAGGGCCTGCAGTATAGCCACCGTTCACCTGAACTCTAATTTGACCAGGAGCTCCTCCACAAGGTATTTCAGTTTCAATACTGGTGTTTACCCTTAATTGGGGCTCAATGGTTATAGGTAAGCTATCCGAGCAGTCATTACCATCTACCACCTCAATAGTATAGTTACCAGGAGATAGGCCAGAGAAAGAAGCGCTCGCCTGTAAAGTACCACCATTAATTCTATATTGGTGCGTACCTACTACTGCAGTACCAGCAGTGGAGGTTACGGCAACCGTAGCTCCTACACCGGCTACAAAACAAAAATCTGAAGACGGTCCATCTAATGCAATAGTTGGCGCATCAATTGGGGTTAAGTCAAAAGTGAAGGTATCTGTACAACCTTCAGCATCTTCTACAGATAATGTGTATGTTCCCGCTGCAGAAAGATTACTAAAGGTTCTTCCAGATCTTGGACCTATTTGTGGTCCTACCGGAGGAGTCAAGGTATATCTATATGTTCCCCAACCACCGGTTGCATTTGCTCTTACACTTCCTAAATTACCATTGGCACAGCTCATTGCCGTAACCGTACTCGTAGATAAATCTAAAACAGGAGCCTCTTCAATATCAAAAGAGGTAGTATCCGTACAACCGGTATCGGCATCGGTTACTGTAATGGTATAGGTACCTGCACCTGATAAAGGAAGTGCTGCTTCATTATTATTTTGAGGTCCTCCAGTGAATAATCCACCATTAATGTCATAGGTATAATTGTTAGCAAAACCATCTACAACAAAGGATCCCGTACCATCGGTTGCACCGTTACATACCCTTAAGTCGCCACCAGATTTTACTCGTACCCTGATAGAACTAATTTCAACCGGTCTAAAACCTTCAGTATATGAACATCCGTTAACGTCGGTTATTTGAAAGATATACGCTTGTGAGGTCATTAAACCCGTAAACGTATCATTAGTACCATTGTCCACATACGCCGGACTAATTATTTCATATCTATTTATTGCTGCATTACTAGTAGGTGTCAACTGAACATCTGTAGTACCTGCTGCACAACTTGTATTACTTTGTGCAAAATCTAAATCCGTAGGTGGATCAACATCTAAAATATCAATAGCAGTAAGTTCTAATCTACAACCGCCAGCATCACGAATGATCGGTGTATAAGTTCCTGCCGCCAAATCTGTGTACGAAGTAACAGTTGAGAAGTTTACACCATCAATACTAAACTCATAACCACTACCCGAGCCTCCTGAAAATGGACCAACAAAATCAATTTGACCACCTACCGTTCCAGCTCCAGAACAGGTTACATCTGCCACTTTAGTAGCGCTTCCGGTCAATGAACCCACAGTATCTACGGTTACAGATGGCAAATCTAAAGTACACTCAAAACCTCCTTGTTGGTATCTTACCTCTATATCATTATAGGTACCTGCCGCAACAGAAATCTGTGGCGTACTTACCCAAGGATCAGCTGCACTTTCCCTATATGAAATATTATAACCTCTACCATTATTAATGGTGAACTCCAATTTTGCACCACCGTTGCTACATGTACCATCTATACCTGCTACAGTTACATCTGGTGGTAACAGATCTTCTACATCAGATGATGCATTTATAATACAGCCGTTGCTATCAGTAATTACAAAATCATAAGTTCCTGCTGCAGTTACCGTATAAGTTGTAGTACCAGAATCGGTAGCAGCATTTCCAAATGAAGGTTGCACAGGACCACCGTTAACCGTAAACGTATAGGGAGCGGAACCACCAGAAGTATTTAAGGTAATATCTACACTTGAGATATCAGAACACCCAAAACTACTGTTTACCTCTGTAGATGCATCTAAAGCAGAAGCACCGGCACCAATAGTTAATGGATTACCATTGACATCAACACTTTGCCTAGGTGGATCAATTCCATTTAACGGATCACCGGTACATTGCTGTGTTTCTACCTGTACCGTATAAGTTCCAAAACCTACAGCAGAAAAAGTGTAGGGATTTGTAGAAACAAAAGCGGTAAACTCTTGGGCAACGCCACTAGAATTAAGCAAGGTATATTTATATGGACCAGGAACGTTTGAGGCGGTTACGGTAATACTACCGGTATCACCACTACAAAGGGCATCTGTAAACGTTGCCGAAATCTCAATTTCCTTTTCTTCTATAACTATAGGCTCATATGGGTATTCGCAAGTATTTGCCGTATTTCTCAATCTAGCTTTTACATTATATGTACCAGGTGCCAAATTTGAGAAAATAGCTCCTTGCCAAGCTCCAAATCCGCTACCACTATCAATAGCAAATTCATAGGCACTAGAAAGATTTGTTATTTGAATTCTACCATCAACCCCACATATATAGTCTTGTTTTACATAAGTTTGGGTAATGGTACTTTTTTTAACCTTAAAGTAATAAGGTTGTCCGTCTACTAAAACCCTATACTCAGCTCCAGAAGTAGAGGGTACAGAGCTCGCATCAAGAGTAAAGGTTTGTTGACCAGTTGCAACATTTGAATAACAAGAAGCGGTGGTATTAGGACATTCAGTATTAACATCAGGTGAACAAGAACCTCCCAATTCTTGCCATATGACACTACTATATGGACCACCTGATAAACTAATAATACGATCATCATAATCACCACATAAGTTAAAGCGGGCAATTGTAAATCCGTTATCGTTACACGTTTCGGTAGCATCTGCACCTACAATAACTGTATTGAACATTGCAGGAGCTGCCAAGCTAGCTTTTTGCGTAAGCGCTTCTTTATTTTCTTTTATGGGTTGATTTGTGGTAGAAATCGAAACAGCCTTTTCGATTACATGGGCCACCTCTGCATACAAAGTACTTACTTTGGAGTTGGCCAGAGCCGTAGTACCAATTACTGAAATAACAATCAGAAACAGTACATACAGCGTATACCGCTGTTGTTTTGGGAGCATAGGTTAAGTTTCGTTTTTAAGAACAATTTCGATTTGGGATCTTTATAGTTCTTTGGTGTAATTTTTTACTTATATTTTGTCTTTAATTTAATCACGTGTTCTTTAATATATTTCTAACGCCTCAATATGAAAAATAGTATTATCATCCCGCTTTTATTCGTTGTAACGCTTAATTTTTCTTGCGCACAAAACCCTGAAAATAAAGTAAATACCCCAAAAGAGATGTTTTTTACCCCTGAGCTGTTCGTCGATGAGCTACAGATTCCATGGGGCTTTACATTCCTTCCCGACAATAGTTTATTAATCACTGAAAAAGAAGGGAAATTGATACATTTTAACAAGGGCAAAAAATCGATAATCGGTAATGTTCCTGAAGTTTATAATAGAGGTCAGGGCGGACTTTTAGATATTGCATTGCACCCAAAATACAAAGAAAATGGTTGGATCTATTTAACCTATGCTTCTGTAGAAGGAAAGGAAAAAGGAGGGCACACTGCCCTAATGAGAGCAAAATTAAAGGACAACTCATTGACTGAACAGCAAGTATTGTACAAAGCAACACCTAACACTACCAAAGGACAACATTTTGGATCTAGAATTGCCTTTGACAAAAACGGTTTTCTATACTTTTCTATAGGTGAACGTGGCGACAGGGATACCAACCCGCAAGACATAAAAAGAGATGGGGGCAAAATTTACCGTTTGCACGATGATGGACGTATACCAGCAGACAATCCCTTTCAGGATGTCAAAGGTGCCAAAACAGCTATTTATAGTTATGGACACCGAAATCCCCAAGGCTTGATCATGCACCCCGTAACAGGAGAAATTTGGGTCCATGAACACGGACCGCGAGGTGGCGATGAAATCAATATCATTAAAAAAGGTGCAAATTATGGTTGGCCATTAGTTACTTATGGCATTAATTACGGCGGAACACCTATTACAGATAAAACCGAAATGAAAGGTATGGAACAACCTATTCATTATTGGGTACCCTCTATTGCACCTAGCGGCATGACTTATGTTACCAGTGATACCTACAAAAACTGGAAAGGGAGTATATTAGTAGGATCTTTGGCCTTCCAATATTTAGAACGATTGATTTTGGATGGTAACAAAGTAATTGCTAGGGAAAAATTAATGGACGGTATGGGAAGAGTTCGTGCCGTACATGAAGGTCCGGACGGATTAATTTATGTAGCTATTGAAGGAAAAGGAATCTATAAATTGATACCGAAAAGCTAAAGCATAAAAAAAGCCTGAATAGAAATTTAAATATTCAGGCTTTCTGTTTAGCTAGAAGTAAGCATCGCCTTTATTGTTTACCAGCATCTATAGCCAGTTTAACAGACCCATGCTTTTTCAATAAGGCAGCAGCTTCGGTATAATCAATATCAAGACCTTCCATAATATAACGAGTACCACGATCAACAAGCTTATCATTGCTCAATTGCATGTTTACCATCTTGTTCCCCTTCACCCTACCTATTTTAATCATTAAGGCAGTGGATATCATATTTAATACTAATTTTTGAGATGTACCGCTTTTCATTCTAGTGCTCCCGGTCAGAAATTCAGGTCCCACATTAATTTCAATGGGAATATCCGCAATTTTTGCAATAGGAGCGCCAGGATTGTTGGTAATTGCAGCCGTTAAAATTCCATTTTTCTTTGCATCTTCCAATCCTCCAATCACATAAGGAGTACTACCAGATGCCGCTATACCGACTACAACATCGGTATCATTGATATCATGCATCATTAAATCTACCCATGCCTGCTGTGTGGCGTCTTCAGCATTTTCTACAGCTTTTCTTATAGCCGTATCTCCGCCTGCGATCAAACCAACTACGCGTTCATGTGGCATACCAAAAGTTGGGGGTATTTCAGAAGCGTCAAGAATACCTAAACGCCCACTGGTTCCTGCCCCAATATAAAATAGCCTACCTCCTTTTGCAAAACGTTCTGCCAAAGCATCTACAAGCTTAGTAACCTGTGGAATAGTTTTCTCTACCGCCAATGCCACTTTCTTATCCTCTTCGTTTATTTTCTGAAGAATGGTCTGGGTATCCATTAACTCCAAATTATTATGATTAGAAGGAGTTTCGGTGATTTTTTTATAATCCATTTAATTATATAATTTTTATATCGTGATTTTTAAAGGCTTTCAATAACAGATCACTGGGGTTCAATTCAGTAATCATAGTATTAATAGAACTAATATCACAAGTTTTATATCGATGTTGAGAATTTAATTTTTCTGAAATAGACAATAATACAGTTTTTTTAGAGGCTTTTATAATCGCTTTTTTTATTTGCACGATATCCCAATCAAATTCTGTTAAGCCAAAGGTAGCATCTACATATCCCGTTCCTATAAAACTATAATCGAACCTAATTTCAGAAATATGGTGAATGGCATTTGCACCAATAGCGATCTGTGCTTCTTTTGAAATTTGACCACCAATAGAAATCACATTAATATTGGCTTTATGAGAAAGTTCCATGGCCACGGGCAGACTTATGGTAAAACAGGTAAGATTTAAGTTTTCAGGTATTATTCGCGCCAATTCCATACATGTGGTTCCTCCGTCCAAAAAAATAACCGCACCATCTCGCAACATGGCAACTGCCTTGGTGGCAATAGTAACCTTATCCTCTAATTTATAAATATTAGTATTTCTTGCACTATTGGTCATATACCCCATAGAAATGGCACCACCATGTACTTTTCTGAGCTTATTTTCCGCATCAAGCTCTTTTACATCTCGCCTAATGGTATCAATAGATACATCTAACGCCTCGGCAATATCTGTAATAAGAATTCTATTGTGCAGATCCACCTCATTTAAAATGGTCTGTTGGCGTTCCTCTTTTAACATATTAACGGCAATTTTCTAATAAACATGGCAAATATAGCGAATTTTATCAGATGCCGTTTTATGACGTTAATATATTGTAAAGTGTAGTTAAGGATAAATTAACCGCAAAAAGTCGCAAAATTTATTGCAAAAAACTGCAGTTAATAAAAATAACGCATATATTTGCATGATTTAAAAATCCAAAAACCCATCAATATCAAATGAAAAACGCCGTAATAGATTCCAAAATTGACATTAGTCATAAACCCATTGGACAATTCGAAGAAACCAGGTTTGAAAAAATTCATAATGTAATCTTTCAAGATTCAAACGAAGCTTCTATTCAAATTGCTCATGAAATTGCAGCTTTAATAAAAAAGAGACAAGGGCAAAAAAGAAATTGCGTTTTGGGTTTAGCCACAGGATCGTCACCGATCAGGGTCTATGAAGAGTTGGTTCGCATGCATAAGGAAGAAGGTCTAAGTTTTAAAAATGTAATCACTTTTAACTTAGACGAATATTTACCCATGGAGCCAAATAATATTCAAAGTTATTTCTACTTCATGCACGAACATCTATTTAATCATGTAGATATACCTGAAAAGAATATTCACATTCCAGATGGCACGGTAAGCAATGAAGAAACTACGGCTTACTGCTTAAGCTATGAGCGTAAAATTAAAGAACATGGAGGGCTGGATTTTCAACTTTTAGGTATTGGTAGAACAGGGCATATTGGTTTTAACGAACCTGGATCTCACTTTAATTCCGGCACTCGGGTAATTACATTAGATCATATTACACGTGTAGATGCCGCACCTTCTTTTTTAGGCATAGACAATGTACCTAGAAAAGCCATTACCATGGGTATTTCAACGGTAAGAAAAGCTAAACGTATTGTTTTATTAGGTTGGGGGCAAAACAAGGCGAACATTATTAAGAAAACAATTGAAGGGGAAATATCTTCACACGTACCGGCCACATATTTGCAAGAGCATGACAATTGCACCTTTGTTCTTGATACGGGTGCCGGAAGCGAGTTGACAAAAAACAAAACTCCTTGGCTGGTAGATGCCTGTGAGTGGACAGAAGAATTGAAAGCTAAAGCTATCGTTTGGCTTTGTGAGACTACCGGAAAAACGATTTTAAGTTTAACCGATAAAGATTACAACGATAACGGTATGGCAGACTTACTGGCTCTAAATGATGCTTATAACCTGAACATTGAAATGTTCAACAAACTGCAACATACCATAACAGGTTGGCCCGGCGGAAAACCTAACGCAGATGACACTCACCGCCCAGAACGTGCCACTCCTGCAAAAAAGAGAGTGATAATATTTAGTCCGCACCCAGATGATGATGTCATATCAATGGGCGGTACGTTTGACAGGCTTGTAGAACAAGGTCATGAGGTGCACATTGTATATCAAACCTCTGGTAACATAGCGGTTTCTGATACAGACGCCAGGAAATATGCAGAAATAGCTTTACATATCAGTCCGTCAGACGAAGCTAATAAAATCATCAAATCTCTTTCGGAAAAGAATGAAACCCGTATAGACTCGCCAGAAGTTCGAAATTTAAAGGGCAAGATAAGAAGAGGAGAATCTTATGCAGCAACAAGATACATGGGGTTACAAGATGAAAATGTGCATTTTTTAGATCTGCCATTCTATGAAACGGGCACCATAAAAAAGAAAAATCTCTCTGATGAAGACATTACCATTGTCGCCAATATTATAAGTGATATAAAACCCCATCAAATATATGCAGCTGGTGATCTTGCCGATCCACACGGCACGCACAAAGTTTGTTTAGATGCAGTGTTTGCAGCCTGCGAAAAACTAAAGACCGAAGACTTTATGAAAGATTGTTGGTTATGGCTTTATAGAGGTGCTTGGCATGAGTGGGACATCAATGAAATTGAAATGGCAGTACCAATGAGTCCGGGTCAGGTTTTGAAAAAGCGTAATGCTATTTTCTGTCACCAATCCCAAAAAGATGGTGTCATGTTCCAAGGAGATGATTCAAGAGAATTCTGGATGCGCGCCGAAGAAAGAAATCGAGATACCGCTAATAAATACAAAGCAATGGGCTTATCATCATATGCAGCAATGGAAGCCTTTGTAAGACATAAATTCAACTAACAACTGAATTGAATTAAAAGGCCTATTTTTAAAATTAAAATGGGCCTTTTTTGTTAAAAGTCATCTAATCGGCTTCTACTTTATGATAAAACAGCTAACACTATTTGCTTTACTACTTATTCTTAATTCATGTGGCATTTTTAAGTCATATGAAAAATACCCTAAAAGAGAATTTAGAGGGGTTTGGGTAGCTACTGTGGTCAATATAGATTGGCCAAAGAATGGCAATGATTCAGCAGAAAAACAAAAAACCGATTTTTTAAAGATTTTAGATTTTTATGAAAGAGAGAATTATAATGCCGTTATAGTTCAAGTACGTGCAGCCGGCGATGCTTTTTACCAATCTGATTATGTGCCATATTCACGATTTTTAACAGGAGAAGAAGGTACAGCCCCTAAATGGAATACAGACGTCCTAGAATGGATGATCAACGAAACCCACGAAAGAGGCATGGAGTTCCATGCGTGGTTAAATCCGTACAGGGCAACTTTCGATGAAAATTTCGAAGTATTATCAGAAACCCACGACTACTGTACCCATCCGGAATGGATCGTACATTACGGCAAGAAAAATTATTACAACCCAGGTTTGCCAGAAGTTCGCAACCATTTTTCAAATATTATAACGGAGTTGGTGACTAATTATGATGTAGATGCCATCCATTTTGATGATTATTTTTATCCTTACAAGGTTTTAAATGAAGTTTTTGATGACTCGGTCGCCTTTAAAATGTACGCACAAGAGCATCAAAAATTAGATGATTGGAGACGTAGTAATATTGACTCTTTAGTAAGACAGTCTCACGAAACCATAAAATCAATTAAACCTTGGGTTCAGTTTGGTATAAGTCCGTTTGGGGTTTGGAAAAATAATAGTACAGATCCAAAAGGTTCTGACACCAAAGCAGGACAAACTACTTATGAAGATTTGTATGCCGACCCATTACTTTGGATAGAAAAAGGTTGGATAGATTATTTAGCACCCCAAGTATACTGGAGCATGGATCTACCTGTAGCATCGCACAGAAAAATTGTTGATTGGTGGGCAAAGAACAACAATAACACTAATCTATATGTTGGTAACGGACCTTATAAGATTAGAAATAACAGCGATAAAGCTTGGGAAGAAAAAAAAGAATTGCCCATGCAATTAGAGTTGGCGCGTAACACGCCACAAATACAAGGCAATATCATGTTCAGTGCCAAATCATTAATGACTGACAAGGATGATGTGGTAGAATATATTCACAAAAAATACTATAAGAGACCAGCATTGAATCCTATTTCTGGCTTAGCCAAAAACCACACGGTAAAAACACCAAAATTGGTAAGTGCAAGTAAAAACGATACTGAATTATCACTAGAGTTCAATGACTTGAAAAATATAAGATTTGCTTTAGTCTACTCATCTGGCATAAGGGTAAAAGACACCTATGACATAAAGAAATTAAGATCGAAAATTTATGTTGAGAACAATAACACAAGCCTAAACATACCACTTGACCAGTTGAAGAAAAAGTACAACGCCATTAGTTTCATAGATGTTTACGGTAAAGAGACCACTCCAATAATTATTAATTTAAAACAAGTGAATAAGTAGTATGGTACAAAAAGACAAAGGAGCTTGGGCATGGGTACCTGTGCTTTATTTCACACAAGGTTTGCCCTATGTATTGGTAGTTACGGTTTCCGTAATCATGTACAAAAAATTAGGGGTCAGCAATGAAGACATAGGCCTATACACCAGCATTCTCTATTTACCATGGGTACTTAAACCATTATGGAGTCCGTTCGTTGATTTAAAAAGCACCAAGCGTAAATGGTTTTTGAGCATGCAGCTTTTAATCGCCATTGCGCTACTAGGCGTTGGACTTACCCTACCAACCAATATGTTTTTCATTTCATCTTTGGCTTGTTTCTGGATGGCTGCATTTGCCTCTGCCACCAATGACATTGCTTCAGATGGATATTACATGCTTGGCTTAACAGAAAAAAAACAATCGTTCTTTGTTGGCATGAGAAGTACTTTCTATAGACTTGCCATGGTAACGGGCGAAGGTTTAATAGTTGTACTTGCCGGTTTCTTAGAAAACAAATATGGCGACAACACCAAAGCTTGGAGCATAACCATGTCAGCTGCCGCTTTTTTAATGTTGATCATGACTGTTGCCAACTTCTTTGTTACACCAAAATATGAATCTGAAAATACAGAGGATAAAGAAAAACCAGCAGGCTTTTTAGAGGTATTTGCATCATTTTTTAAAAAACCGGGCATAGGTATTGCGTTAGCTTTTATTCTTACGTACCGTTTAGGTGAATCACAATTGGTAAAAATGGCGTCCCCTTTTTTATTGGACTCACCTGATAAAGGCGGATTAGGATATTCTACGGAACAATTAGGAACTATTTTCGGTACCGTAGGAGTTATTTTTCTTTCCGTTGGCGGTATATTGGGTGGTATCTTAATTTCACGAGATGGTTTAAAAAAATGGATGTTACCCATGGTACTTTCATTGAACCTGCCTAATATTCTTTATGCCGTTTTGGCCATGACCAATACTACAAGTATCTATGCCGTTACGGCAACAGTGGTTTTTGAAAAATTTGGATATGGTTTCGGTTTTGCTGCCTTTTTAATGTACCTCATTTACATTGCCGAGGGCAAATCTAAAACATCTCACTACGCCATTGCCACCGGTTTTATGGCCTTAGGGATGATGCTACCCGGTATGATCAGCGGTTACATGCAGCAATGGCTGGGGTATGACGGCTTTTTTGTATGGGTAGTCATTGCGGCCCTACCAGCACTCTTACTTCTAAAATTTATTACCTACCCAGCAGATTTCGGCAAAAAAACAACGGTTACCAATGAATAGATTACTACCTACGGATAAAGCCTTAAAGCAACTTTCACTTTCAGAAAAAGTTGGTCAATTATTTATGCCCGCAGCTTTTATAAATGATACCGAAGAAGAAATACAGCAGCTAGAAAAATTAATTTCTGAACACCATGTTGGCGGGCTTTGTTTTTTTCATTCTCGGGCAAGTGCGGCAACTAACTTTGAAGGCAAAAAGAAAATTGTTGTCAATGAAAATAGTTTTGAAACTTTAAAATACCTCATCAAAAGATATCAAAAAGCGGCTACTTACCCCCTATTGATTTCCATTGATGCGGAATGGGGCTTGGCCATGCGCATAGAAAACACCCCCCAATATCCGTACGCCATTACCTTAGGAGCTAATAAGGACAATAAAGACTTAGTATTTAAAATAGGCCAGAACATTGCCAAAGATTGTAAAGCCGCAGGAATACATTGGAATCTTTCTCCTGTAGTAGATGTCAACGTAAACCCTAACAACCCTGTAATTGGGTATAGATCCTTTGGTGATGACAAAGAACAAGTAATTACATTGGCAAAAACATTTGTAAAAGGAACCCAGTCCGAAGGTGTACTTACAAGCATTAAGCATTTTCCCGGACATGGAGACACGGCTACAGATTCACATTTGGGGCTTCCTGTTATAGAGAAAACAAAAGCCGAGTTATTGGAGACTGAGCTCTACCCTTTTCAAAAATTAATTGATGAAGGTGTAGATTCTGTGATGGTAGGTCATTTATCCGTGCCTGCACTAACCACTAGCCCAGAATTACCATCTAGCATTAATAAAGATATAATAACCGGTGTATTAAGGCATGAAATGGGCTTTGACGGAGTAGTCATTTCAGATGCCTTGAACATGCATGCAGTATCTAAAAACTACCCAACCAAAGGAGAATTGGAATGGTTGGCCTTTAATGCAGGTAATGACGTTTTATGTTTTGCCGAGCATATAGAAGAAGGCATTCAATGTATTTTAAAAAATGCATCGGAAGCACAAATTAACAAGAGTATAGAACGTATTTGGAAACTGAAAGCAAAGGCAATATCAGAAGTTGATTCCACTCTAGAATTAACAGACCCAAGTGCTCTGAACAAACAAATAGCAGAGCGATCAATCACCCTACATAATGGCACTGCGCAAGGTATTGAACATTTTAGAACAACCAATTTCTGCACATTGACACTTAAAAGGTTTACCACAGATCAAACGAACCAAGATATTGTTAAAAATGTTATGGCAATGCGAAAAGAAGTTGAAAATGAAACCGAGATTCTTTTGCTGCTAACTCCTCCTCAAATAAAACCAACCAATAATTTTGGTTTTCTTCAAGAGGAAATAGATTTTTTAAATGATTTAATCACTACCAAAAAAGTGGTCCTGTATCATTTTGGAAACCCATATGCTCTACAATCTTTTAAAACGGATAAAACAATGGCTACCGTAATTGCATATCAGAATTTCAAAGAGTTTCAAGACGTTGCCACAGCACATTTTATGGGTACATTAGAGGCAAAAGGAAAATTACCTGTAAAACTAAATTAAAGTCTTATGAATCATAGTGGGTGGGCTAGAGTAATTGCATTGATATTTCCATATTTTATAATAGTTGGTCTATTTCAACTTGCCGGTGCTTTCGTTGCCGGTATTCCATTTGGTGATAACGATTTTCAAGAAACCTCTCTTCAACAACTGATCATGACATTTTTCTCGTTTTTAGGAACGCTAATTTTAGTCTGGATTTTCATGAAATATATGGACAAGCAAAATTTTATGGACGTTGGGCTTCAGATTAAAAACAGAAAAAACGATATTATAATAGGTACTCTATTTGGGTTGGTCATAATGGGATTGGCCTATGTTAGTTTATGGGCTGCCGAAGAAATTATCTATAGTGAATTTAACTTTGATGTATTAGAGTTAATTTATACCACATTACTGTTCTTACTTGTAGCCATTTTAGAAGAAGTTCTTTTTAGAGGGTATATTCTAAAGAACCTTATGCTATCCTTTAACAAATATATCGCACTTATAATTTCTTCTATAGTGTTCGCTATAGCTCATGGTGCAAATCCAAATATTAGTCTTTTCAGTTTAACAGGGCTTTTTTTAGCAGGAATTGCACTGGGGGTCTCATACATCTACACAAAAAATTTATGGTACCCTATAGCCTTCCATTTTAGTTGGAATCTATTTCAATCCTTGTTCGGCTTTAATGTAAGCGGACAAGATATCTATAGTATCATAGAGTTCACTGTTCCAGAAAATAATATGATGAACGGAGGGCAATTCGGTTTTGAAGGCTCTATTTTTTCATTAATAACAGAACTAACACTGGTAGCACTAATCATTTATTATTATCAAGTAAAAAAACGGCAAACCATCAGAAATGAAAACATATAGAATTATCGGTCTCATGTCAGGCACATCATTAGATGGCCTTGATTTAGCCTACTGTCACATTTGGGAGAAAAAAGGAACTTGGCAATTTGAAATCAAAGAAACCAAGAGCATTAAATATTCAACTGAAATGTTGAACACCTTAAAAAATGCCATTGATTTATCTGCAGAAAAACTTATAGAATTACATAACACCTATGGCACTTGGCTAGGAGAACAGGTTTTGACCTTTGTTAACGACTATTCGTTGGTAGTAGATTATATTGCCAGTCATGGTCATACCACTCACCATAGACCAGAGATGGGGCTTACTTTTCAAGTTGGCTCAGGACAGCATGTGGCAAATGCTTGCGGCATAAAAGTCATCTGTGATTTTAGAACAAATGATTTGGCATTAGGTGGTCAAGGAGCTCCTTTAGTACCTATTGGAGATAGTATTTTCTTTAGTCAATATGATTTCTGTTTAAATTTAGGTGGCATCAGTAATATATCTTTTGATGTAAAAGGAAAGCGAATAGCTTATGATATTGGTTTAGCAAATATGATTCTCAACCATATTACCAGAAAGGTGGATCTAGAATACGACGAAGACGGTAAACTAGCCCGCAAGGGCAAAATAAACAAAACCATGTTAGAAAGGTTAAATGGTCTAGAGTACTATTTATTACCACACCCAAAATCTATTGGGTATGAGTGGTTTTTAGCCGAGGTAGTGCCCATTGTTGAAGATACCAAAGATACCTTAGAGAACTTGTTACACACCAGCGTTCATCATATCTGCGATAAAGTGGCACAACAGATTCAATTGAATTTTAAACACAACAACCAAGAATTATTGGTAACCGGTGGCGGAGCTTTAAATTCCTTTCTAACCGAAACATTACAAGCTAAATTGGGCGAAACCACAAATGTAGTGGTGCCCGAAAAAATAATTATAGAGTTTAAAGAAGCTTTGGTATTTGCTTTAATGGGCGTTTTAAGAGTTGAGCAACTAACAAATGTACTTTCCTCTGTAACTGGAGCAAAAAAAGATTCATCAAGTGGAGTATTGTTCATACCTAATTAAACTTTTATGCCTAATTTACTTGATAATCGAGATTTAAAATAATAGAACCTTTGCCCTGTCATGGTACAAGTTTTAAACGAATACGGCTTTAGTGCACTCTAAGCGTATTCACTCATTAAAATAGCATATAACATGTCTGAAAAACAAAAGAAAGCTACCGCTTATTGGAAAGAAAATGTACGTTATTTATTCATCTTGCTGGCCATTTGGTTTGCTGTATCATTTGGAGCTGGCATTTTATTTAAGGAAGCATTGGACACTATTAAGATCGGCGGATTCAAATTAGGTTTCTGGTTTGCGCAACAAGGGTCTATTTACATCTTTGTCATCCTAATTTTTGTTTATGTAAGACTCATGAACAAATTGGATAAAAAATACGGATACAACGATTAATCACACCAACCAAAACTAACAAAATGAGTGTACAGACCTGGACATATATTTTAGTAGGACTCACCTTTGCTCTATACATAGGTATAGCTATATGGTCTCGCGCAGGTTCTACAAAAGATTTTTATGTTGCGGGTGGCGGTGTTTCTCCATTAGCCAATGGTATGGCCACCGCAGCAGATTGGATGTCGGCAGCTTCATTTATCTCTATGGCAGGCATCATCTCTTTTGCTGGCTATGATGGTTCTGTATATTTAATGGGATGGACAGGCGGATATGTGCTTTTAGCCCTATTACTTGCCCCTTATCTTAGAAAGTTCGGAAAATTTACCGTTTCGGATTTTATTGGTGACCGCTACTACTCAAAAACGGCTAGAATTGTAGCTGTGATCTGTGCACTGATCGTATCGTTTACTTATGTGGCAGGACAAATGCGCGGTGTAGGTGTAGTATTCTCAAGATTTCTTCAAGTAGATATCAATACGGGGGTGATTATAGGAATGATCATCGTATTATTCTATGCCGTGTTAGGTGGAATGAAAGGTATTACCTATACCCAAGTAGCACAATACTGTGTACTGATTTTCGCCTTTATGGTTCCCGCAATTTTCATATCCATACAAATGACAGGAAATCCTATACCTCAATTAGGAATGGGCTCCACCTTAAATGATGGGTCTGGAACTTTTTTATTGGATAAACTAGACGGATTATCTACAGAACTAGGTTTCAACGAATATACCGATGGATCTAAATCTATCACCGATATTTTTGCCATAACCTTCGCTCTCATGGTAGGCACTGCAGGCTTACCTCATGTCATTGTTCGCTTCTTTACGGTGAAAAAAGTAAAAGATGCTCGTAAATCTGCTGGACTCGCCTTATTACTAATCGCTATTTTATACACCACGGCCCCAGCTGTTTCCGTATTTGCAAAAACTAATCTCATCAACACGGTCAGTAATGAAGAATATTCAAACATGCCTGTTTGGTTCAAAAATTGGGAAGAAACCGGACTATTATCTTTTGATGATAAAAATGAAGATGGCAAAATTCAATATGTAGCTGATATGTCAAAGAATGAATTGACTATTGACAATGATATTATGGTATTGGCAAACCCCGAAATTGCGGATCTACCGGCTTGGGTGATTGCTTTGGTTGCCGCTGGCGGTCTGGCGGCTGCCCTATCAACGGCAGCAGGGCTATTGCTTGTTATATCTGCCTCGGTATCACATGATTTGGTCAAAAAAGTCTTTAAACCTAACATCTCGGATAAGGCAGAATTATGGGTCGCAAGGGGATCGGCCACCATTGCCGTAATAATTGCAGGGTACTTTGGTATAAATCCGCCAGGTTTTGTAGCTGCAGTTGTCGCCCTGGCATTTGGTCTTGCTGCCGCATCTTTTTTTCCGGCAATCGTACTTGGTATATTTTACAAAAAAATGAACAAAGAAGGCGCCATTGGCGGCATGGTCGTCGGCATCTTACTTATGCTCTTCTATATGACCAAATTTAAATTCGGTTGGTTTGGGGGCGGAACATCAAACGATTGGTGGTTTGGAATTTCACCAGAAGGTTTTGGTAGCATTGCAATGATCGCTAATTTTATAGTAGCCATCATTATACTGCAATTTACTCCTGAACCTCCAGAAGATGTTCAAGAAATTGTAGAAAATATTAGAATACCCAGTGGTGCAGGTGAAGCTACGGGACATTAAACAACATAAATCAATTAGAAACAACAACGACCAAAGGCCTCAACAACCTTTGCATATTAATTAACGCATACCATGAGTAATTACCACATTAAACATCTTGAGGAATACTATCAAGTCTATAGAAAATCGATCAGAAATCCCGAAGCATTTTGGGAAGAGATTGCAGAGGAGCATTTTGTCTGGCGCAAGCGCTGGGACAATGTATTGAGCTGGGATTTTAAAAAGCCCGAAATAAAATGGTTTGAAGGTGCAAAACTTAACATCACTGAAAATTGTTTAGACAGGCATTTACCCACAAGAGGTGACAAAACCGCCATCATATTTGAACCTAACAATCCTAAAGAAGAAGCTCTTCATATCACCTACAGGCAATTGCACGAGAGAGTTTGCCGCATGGCAAATGTATTATTGGACCATGGCGTAAAAAAAGGAGACCGTGTCTGTATATATCTTCCAATGATTCCTGAGCTATCTGTCGCATTATTGGCATGTGCACGTATTGGCGCCATACATTCCGTAGTATTTGCAGGATTTTCTTCAAATGCCCTAGCAACACGGATCAATGATTCTGATTGTAAGGTTGTCATAACTGCGGATGGTTCTTTTCGAGGTAGTAAATCTATCGACCTAAAAGGAATTGTCGACAAAGCATTGGAAGGATGCCCTGGTGTAGCCAATGTTTTAGTGACCAAACGCACAGGAACCAAAATAGACATGCTAGATGGTAGGGACAAATGGCTACAACCCTTATTGGACGAAGCTTATGCAGATTGTGTTGCAGAAATCATGGATGCCGAAGATCCATTATTCATACTGTACACCTCCGGATCAACCGGTACCCCCAAAGGAATGGTACATACCACGGCAGGTTATATGGTATATACCGCCTATACATTTAAAAACGTATTTCAATACAGAGAAAATGATGTCTACTGGTGTACTGCTGATATAGGCTGGATAACCGGGCACTCGTATATAGTGTACGGTCCACTTGCCAACGGAGCCACTACTTTAATGTTTGAGGGAGTTCCTTCCTACCCAGATTACGGACGTTTTTGGGAGGTTGTAGAAAAACATAAAGTTAATCAGTTTTATACCGCGCCAACGGCCATTAGAGCTTTGGCAAAAGAAAATTTAGATTTCGTTGAAAAACATGACTTATCTAGCCTTAAAGTGTTAGGCTCAGTAGGTGAACCCATAAATGAGGAAGCATGGCATTGGTACAACAACAATGTTGGCAAAAAAAATAGCCCTATAGTGGATACTTGGTGGCAAACGGAGACAGGCGGAATAATGATTACACCAATACCGTACGTAACTCCAACTACGCCTACATACGCGACTTTACCTTTTATTGGCATTCAACCGGCACTAATGGATGAAAATGGTAAAGAAATAAAAGGCAATCAAGTTGATGGTAGACTGTGCATTAAATTCCCATGGCCGTCTATTGCAAGAACGGTATGGGGCAATCATGACCGTTACAGGGACACCTATTTTTCTGCCTTTGAAAACATGTATTTCACAGGTGATGGCGCGTTGAGAGATGCCGTTGGGTATTACAGAATTACAGGTCGTGTAGATGATGTAATCATTGTCTCTGGTCACAATTTGGGTACCGCTCCTATTGAGGATTCTATTAACGAACATCCTGCTGTTGCGGAATCCGCTATTGTAGGTTTCCCACATGATGTTAAAGGAAATGCACTTTATGGCTATGTTATTCTTAAGGAAACTGGTGAAAGTAGAGATCGTGAAAATTTAAGAAAAGAGATCAACCAGCAAATTACAGAACATGTAGGTCCTATTGCCAAATTGGATAAAATTCAATTTGTATCTGGTCTGCCAAAAACTCGAAGTGGTAAAATTATGCGAAGAATTTTACGCAAAATCGCCAGCAACGACACTAGTAATTTAGGAGATACCAGTACACTTTTAAACCCAGAAGTTGTTCAAGAAATTATGGACAATGCACTATAGTTTACAATTACAACACATACTTTATTTAAACCAAGTTCGTCAAGCTCATTGAAAAAATGGGTTTGGCGAATTTTATTTTACACGAGAGGTGGTCAAAACAATATCGGCATTTTCCCAACTTTGCTTTCTTAGCAGTTCAACCTCTTTCACCATATCCTGATTGTTTAAGTTTTCGTAAGCCAGTTTTAAACCGTGTAGCGCCCATCCGTTTTTAGGTAGCCTCAGCAAATCTTCTTTGTACGTACTTACTGCATCATTGTACAACCCAGCTTCTATTTGAATTGCTCCAAGGTGATGTCTTACTGAAAAAAACCAATCTGGCGGTTCATTATAATTTAATCCATCTTCTACTTCAATCGCTTCGCGTAACAATGATATACTTTCAGAATATTTAAATTCCTTTGCCAAAATCTCAGCTTTTAAAACATTTCTGGCAATTTGAACCAATACCGAAACGGTATTAATATCCCAAATGGTTATTTCTTTTAAACTTTCATCTTTCGCAAAAGTTTCCAAAGAGTATAATTCTTTTTTTGCTTTTTCCATTTCACCTAAACTTAAAAAAGCCATACCACGTGCATAATTAAGAATTGCGGCAGGGTATTTTAAAGAAGGTACCTCATTCTCCAATTCCAATATTTCTTCCCATTTGCCAAACTTTACACAAATATAAAACGGTATCGTGTAAAAATGTTGCAGTGTTCCCCAGCCCGGCTCTTTCATTAAGGTAGTACTTGAATGTTTTGCTACATTGTACGAAGCATTTAACGCCAAACTACTATTTCCTTCCAACGCAGCGGTAGCAGCCAAAAAATGATAGTTATGGGGAAAATAGGCTATTGGGTATGCACCTTGGGCATTACAAGCAGCCACATAATTGCTATCTACTACCACAGCCCGCAAATTTGCCAAAGTACCTTTATGATAATCACCCGTTCTTATATATACATGAGAAGGCATGTGAATTAGGTGTCCAGCTCCAGGCACCAGACCTTCGTCAAAAATTTTAGCACTTTCCAAGGCTCCATCTGGGTGTAACGATGCTTCCATCATATGAATTTTAAAGTGATGAGCACCCGGGTGTTTTGGATCTATTTCCAAAGCTTTATTTACAACTTGAACAATTTCATTTGTTCTTTCTCTTGGAATTCCATTTTCATCCCACAAATCAAAAGGAAACATATCCATGATAGATTCGGCATATAAGGCAGCTACATCTGTATCATATGAATACTTATTATAAACTTCCCGTAACGCATTTGAATATTCTAGATCAAGTTCACTTCTATCCTCGACCGGGAATTGAACATATCTTTTGGATAAGGCATTAATTAAATCCTTTTCTTTTTGAGATGCATTCTTACTCGCTAATTCTTTTGCCTTTTGAACAGCATCATACGCTCTTTGGTAATTATCCGGCTCCTTGCCCGCATTATAATTTGGACCCAAAACATAGGCAAAACCCCAGTATGCCATTGCGCAATCAGGATCCAATTTAGTTGCATAATAAAAAGACCTTGCCGCTTCTGCATGGTTGAATCCATAAGCCAATACCATGCCTTGATTAATATATTTTTGAGCCAGCCTATCATTAGTAGTTACAGGAAACTCCATTACATCTAAACCATCGATCAATGGAGCCATATTATCAGATTGATACCAAGATAAATCTGTTGTAATAGGCGCACAAGCTATAAAAGGTCTGTTTGAAATATCGTGCGTATTTCCCCTATTCTTACATGCTACAAAAACAAGCCATAGTATTAGCACATAGAGAAAAGGATTTTTCATAGCTGTAAACATTATTATTTATTAAAACATAACATTCACAATATAAATTCACAGTTCTGAAAATCAACCAATTAACGTACATAAAGCCATAAAAAGCGTATAGATAACAAAAACTCTAAAAATTTAAACCTCAAGCAACAATTAGACGACGCTTTTACAAAGATTACTTAGAGAAGGCATGATTATTTGCGAACAAGGGCCTGGTTTTAAAAGACATAAACAACACTACCGAAATTAAGCCGCATACCCCTAAACCAGCAAACAGTGCCCAAACGGAATCCTCAATAAAACTTCCAACAAATATAGAAATAGGAATGGACAGAATTGTAGAAATGAATCCTGTTATGGCAGCACCTATTCCTGCAATGTGCCCAATTGGCTCCATAGCAATAGATCGCATATTACCCCAGATAAAACCTAAACATAAAAATTGTAACGAAAGAAATATCAATAGTATCGTTATACTCGGGTTTTGAGAATTCAAGAACAGTAAACTGTAAGACAAAGCAATTACCGTAAAGGCAACCAGTGCGGCAAAAGAGAGATTACGCATACCAAAACGCAAAACCAATGTACCGTTCATTAATGTTGAAAAACCAACGGACAATGCCAAACCTGCAAATACATATGGAAATGTATCTGTTAAACCATAAAGTTCTTCAAACACGTGTTGCGCAGAGCTTAAGTACACTAAGAAGGATCCTGTGATCAAACCCGAAATCATGGTACACGAAACAGTTTCTTTATATTTAAAAATCTCTTTGGCACCTCTAACAAAAACATGAAAAGAAAATGGCACTTTATATTGGGGTTTCAACGTTTCTTCCTGTCTTTTATAAAACCAGATACCTACTACAAGGGCAAAAAACAATTGCATATAAAAAATTCCTTCCCATCCGGTATATTCCATTACCGCTTTACCTATTGCAGGAGCCACTACGGGTACCAAAATAAAAAATGCCGTAACAAATGACATGATTTTTGCCATGTAATCTCCTCTATAAGTATCACGAATTATAGATATACTGATTGTTCTTGGAGCAGATAACCCAATACCTTGCAAAATACGCCCCACCAACATAATTTCAAGATTGGGAGCCAACAAGCAAATAACACTAGCAATAAGAAATACCGTAAAACCTAAATAAACAATGGGCTTTCTACCTAAACTATCTGACAGTGGTCCGAAAAAAAGTTGACCTACCCCCAATCCCAAAAATATCATGGTTACCAATAGTTGATTCCGGGTTGGGTCTAAACTATTGATAGCTATACCTATGTCTGCCATAGCCGGTAAAATGGCATCAATTGTTAAGGCAACAATTGACATTAAAGAAGCCATTAAGGCTACAAATTCAAAATTTGGCTTTACTTGTTCATTCTGCATTGTGCAAAAATACGGCTTAACCATGCAAGCAATGTTAATTAAAAGTTGATTTTTAAGTTTAGGTAATTTTGAAATTCAAATATGTACTTTTGCATTAAATTTCAATGTATGCTCGTTATAGGTATTGCTGGTGGAACCGGTTGTGGAAAAACCACGGTAGTAAATCAAATCATCAATGAATTGCCCAATGAAGAAGTTGGTGTAATCTCACAAGATTCTTATTACAACGATCTATCTCATTTATCATTAGAAGATAGACGAAAGACCAATTTTGACCACCCAAGCTCCATTGACTTTGCCTTATTGGAACAACACCTAATCGCCTTAAAGAACGGAGAATCAATAGAGCAACCAGTCTACTCTTTTCTTGAATGTAACAGAACCGCAAAAACTGTACTTACCCACCCTACAAAAGTTATCATAGTAGAGGGTATCTTAATCATGACCAATTCTGCTATTCGTAAAATGTTCGATATCAAAATATTTGTTCATGCAGATACAGATGAGCGATTAATCAGAAGACTAAAACGAGATGTAAACGAACGTGGTTGGAATTTAGATGAAACCCTTGAAAAATATCAATCGGTCATTAAGCCAATGCACGAACAATTTATTGAGCCTACCAAAGAATACGCTGATATTATTATACCTAATAATAAATACAATACAGTAGCCGTTGAAATTGTAAAGAGTATCATCAACGAAAAAATAATGCAGTCATAATGGCATTCAAAGATTTAAAACAAAAAAAATGGTTTAAGATCATGACCAACATGTATGTGTTGGTCTTGACCGTTTTTGTTGTTTGGATGCTTTTTTTTGACACCAATTCATTGTTAATACACCTAGAGTTAAGAAAAGAAATTAAGAAGCTTGAGAAAACACAAGAATTTTTAAAAGAAGAAATTGCCAAGGATAAAAAGATTATAGAAAAATTATCTGACGAAGATGAGTTGGAACGGTTTGCCAGAGAAGAGTATTATCTTAAGAAAAAAAACGAAGAAATTTATCTTATTGAATATGAGGATAGTTTAAAACTTAAGGATAAAAAATAATTTTCATATCATTTTAATAAGTTTTTCACTTTCTAAATACTTTATGTTACACCAAGTCTTAACCTTTTCAAAACTAAAAGTTTAACGCATAATTAATGAAAAGTGAGTGCTTATTCACTTAGTGTTAACAAAAAGCTTTCATTAGCCTCATAAATAATTGTATTTTTACCACCTAACTTACTTTGAACATGGGCAAGATTATTGCTATAGCCAATCAAAAAGGAGGTGTAGGCAAAACTACTACCTCAGTAAATTTAGCTGCCTCGCTAGGTGTATTGGAAAAAAAGGTATTATTGATAGACGCTGACCCCCAGGCGAACGCTACTTCTGGGCTTGGTATAGATGTCGATGGGGTTGAATTGGGTTCTTACCAACTTTTGGAACACACCAAAAGTGCTCGTGAGACGATCATACCGACCACATCACCCAATGTAGACCTTATTCCGGCACATATTGACCTTGTTGCCATTGAAATTGAACTGGTAGATAAGGATGAGCGCGAATACATGATGAAAAAGGCCATTACGGACCTTAAGAACGATTATGATTATATTTTAATTGATTGTGCTCCTTCTTTAGGATTGTTGACCTTAAATGCATTGACTGCTGCAGATTCAGTTATAATACCTATACAGTGCGAATACTTTGCACTTGAAGGTTTAGGCAAACTGTTGAATACAATTAAGAGCGTACAAAAACTACATAATTCTGAATTGGACATTGAAGGTATGCTGTTGACGATGTACGACTCAAGGTTGCGATTATCTAACCAAGTGGTAGATGAAGTAAGAAAGCATTTTGGAGATATGGTATTTGACACCGTAATTCAACGAAATGTTAGGTTAAGTGAAGCTCCTAGTTATGGTGAAAGTATTATCAAATACGATGCTGCCAGTAAAGGGGCAACAAATTATTTGAACATGGCTAATGAAATAGTCAAAAAAAATAAGCAGACGGTTTAAGTATGGCAAAAGCGACTAAAAAACAAGCTTTAGGTAGAGGACTTTCGGCTCTTTTAAAAGATCCGGAGAATGACATAAACACAGCATCTGACAAAAATGCAGATAAAGTTGTTGGAAATATAATTGAATTGGATTTAGACCATATAGAGGTAAATCCGTTTCAACCACGTTCAAATTTCAATGACGAACACATAAAGGAACTAGCTACTTCTATAAGAGAATTGGGGGTTATACAACCAATTACCGTTAGAAAACTAGGTTTTAATGAATTTCAGCTAGTATCAGGTGAAAGAAGGTTTCGTGCTTCTAAACTATTAGGTTTAGAAACTATACCTGCGTACATACGTATTGCCAATGACCAAGAGTCTTTGGAAATGGCTTTGGTTGAGAATATACAAAGGCAAGACTTAGACCCTATAGAAATAGCACTTTCATACCAGCGTTTAATAGATGAAATAAATCTTACACAAGAAAAATTGAGCGAACGTGTTGGTAAAAAAAGATCTACTATTGCCAATTATTTACGCCTTTTAAAGCTAGACCCTATTATTCAAACAGGCATGCGCGATGGTTTTCTAAGTATGGGGCATGGTAGGGCTTTGGTCAATATTGAGAAAAAAGAAGATCAAATTTCAATTTACGAGAAAATTATATTTGACAACCTTTCTGTTAGAGATACCGAAAGCGCCGTAAAAGCATATCATTCTAAGGCAGAAGCCCCTACAGAGGTCAAAAAACAGGCAAAGAACGATCCAGCTGTATTTGTTAGAAAAGGGATAAAAGAATTAACGGATGCCTTATCCGTAAAGGTAGATATTAAATCTACCGATAATGCCAAAGGAAAAATAACCATACCATTTAAGTCTCAAGAGGAATTTGACCGTATCAAAAAATTGATAACAGGTGCGTAACTATCTTTTATTATTTAGTACACTTTTACTATTTATAAATTTCACCTTCTCACAAGAGGAGCAAGATTCTATACCTAAAACCGAAATAGATAGCGTACAGGCAGACCTTGCCAAAAAAGGGGTAGTCATTAAAGATTCTGTTGCCTTGAAAAAGGTAGAAAGAGAATTTAAACCATTAGCCCCTAGTAAAGCTGCATTTTACTCTGCCGTACTACCCGGTATGGGACAAATCTATAACAAGAGATACTGGAAAGTTCCAATTGTTTGGGGAGCCATTGGCGGCAGTATATACGCTTATACATGGAATAACAATCAGTACAAAAGTTTTAGAACTGCCTTTAAAAGAAGGCAGGCCGGGTTTACAGATGATGAATATTATGATATCAATGGAGATAACCCAGAAGGTGCAGACCCAGATTTGGACTTAGATGACCTTGAATACCAACAAGAACGTTTTCAAAATGACCGTGACCTTTGGTTGGTTGCAGCTATAGGGTTATACGCCCTAAATATTGTAGATGCTAATGTTGACGCACATTTAAAACAGTTTAATATTGACGATGACCTCAGTATAGACTTTGAGCCTTACTTGGATTTTAATCAAGTAACCAATAGTCCAAATTACGGCATGGCATTAATTATAAAATTTTAAGAATGAAAATTGCACTTTTCGGATACGGAAAAATGGGTCAGATGATAGAGCAAATTGCCTTGAATCGTGGTCATGAAATAGTAGCCAAAATTGATGAAAATACAGAAAACATTGACTTTAGCGTAATGGATGTTGCCATTGATTTTAGCATGCCTAGCGCTGCTTTCAATAACATCACTACTTGTATCAATAACAATGTACCGGTCATATCCGGAACAACGGGTTGGTTAGATCATTATGAAGATGCCGTTAGTTTGTGTAAGGATAAAAAAGGAGCGTTTATATATGCTTCTAATTTTAGCTTGGGTGTAAACATATTTTTTGAGCTGAATAATTATTTAGCTAAAATGATGCAGAATATACCAGAATACAAGGCTGAATTGGAGGAAATTCACCACACGCAAAAATTAGATGCTCCCAGTGGCACAGCTATAACTTTGGCTGAAGGGGTTATTGCAAACTCCAATTATAAGGAATGGAAACTAGATAGTGCGTCTGCTGAAACATTGAAAATTACATCAAAAAGAATTGGCAAGGTTCCAGGAACACATACCGTTTCCTATGATAGTGTTGTTGATAGCATTCAGATAAAACATACCGCGCATAACAGAGAAGGTTTTGCTTTGGGTGCGGTAACCGCAGCAGAATGGATTATTGGAAAAACAGGTGTATTCTCAATGAGAGATGTGTTAAACCTTGGTTAAAAACGTAACAAAAATAAATCTTTAAGACTCATGGATTATTGATATCTAGCGCATTTTATCATAATTCAAACTATTTCAATAAAAAACAAAGAAGATGAACGGCACTCAATGGATTATATTTATTCTCATTGTACAAGTTATCCATTTTTTAGGAACTTGGAAATTATACGTTAAAGCCGGTAGAAAAGCTTGGGAAGCTGCAATACCTGTTTATAACGCCATTGTCTTAATGCAAATCATCAATAGACCAAAATGGTGGGTGATCTTGTTGTTCATACCAATTATAAATCTTTTAATGTTTCCTGTTATTTGGGTGGAAACCATTAGAAGTTTTGGCAGAAATAGCAAGTTAGAAACATGGATAGTAGTTCTAACGCTAGGTTTTTATATTTACTATGTAAATTATGCCTTAGAAGTAACTTACATAGAAGACAGATCTTTACAACCTAAAACGGCTGCCGGAGAGTGGGTAAGTTCCATTTTATTCGCTGTTGTCGCGGCCACCTTGGTACACACCTATTTTATACAACCGTATGTAATACCTACAGGTTCATTAGAGCGCACGCTTAGGGTGGGTGATTTTCTTTTTGTTAGCAAGTTTCATTACGGAGCAAGAACACCAATGACGACGGTTGCTGCGCCAATGGTTCACGACACACTTCCTGTTTTAGGTGTGCCATCTTACTTAAAAAAGCCACAACTCCCTTATTTTAGACTACCAGGATTTACCAAAGTAGAAAGAAATGACATTGTAGTTTTTAGTTGGCCTGCCGATACAGTTAGGGTTTTCTTCAAAAAGGAAAAAGGTGTAGACAAACCTATTGACAAAAAATCCAACTACGTAAAACGCTGTGTGGGTATTCCAGGGGACTCATTAGAAGTCCGTGATGGTTACGTCTTTATAAACGGCAAGCAATTAGAACTACCTAAAAGTGCTAAACCTCAATTTGACTACACTATTTACAGCTCAAAAGGGGTTTCATCAAGAGCTTTGGACAACTTAGGCATTACGGATTTTACACGAAAATACCTATCAAACCCCTTAAACCAAGAACAAGTTAATGGAATTAGAAACTACATTATTGGGTTTAACCAAAGTGAAAACGGACAAATTGAATTATTTACCAAAGCAAACGGAATTCCTGCCAACCTAATTTCCAAATACAGATTATCGTTAAAAGAAATTACCGATCGTGAGCGTACAGTTCCGCTAACCGCGGAAATGGTCAATTCACTAAGAAAAGATTCCAACATAGATTCTGTTGTACAACAAGTAACAGAAAAAGGTAGACGAGGGATCAATTTGTTTCCTCAAAGTCCTGACTATCCTTGGAACTATAGTCAATTAGGTCCTATTTACATTCCTCAGAAAGGTGCTACTGTAGCTTTAAATTTAAAAGTTCTTCCATTATATAAGAAGATAATCGAAGAATATGAGGACAATGAAATTTCTATATCCGGAAATCAAATTAGCATCAATGGACAACCTGCGACCAGCTATACATTTCAACAAGATTATTTTTGGATGATGGGAGACAACAGGGATCATTCTGAAGACAGTAGAGCTTGGGGCTATGTGCCTGAAAATCATATTGTGGGCACCCCTATCTTTATTTGGATGAGTTTTGACAACTTTACCGAAGGCATTTCCAATTGGAGACCTAGATGGGATCGTATTTTTACCACAGTAAATGGCGACGGAGAACCACAATCTTATTTTAAGTATTTCTTAATACTATTAATTGCCTATCTAGTTGGTAATTGGTTCTGGAAACGTAATAAGAGCACTAAATAAGGCAGATGAAAGTAATTCATCCTTCATACTTTCCAAATATACTAACGTTTAGCTATGTTCTGCATGAACCTACATGTTGGGAAGTACATGATAATTATCAAAAGCAGACATTTAGAAATAGAACCTACATTTCAAATGATCGCGGCAAGCATATTTTAAGCATACCGATTATTCATGTTGGTAAAGAACAAGGCAGGCAGAAGTATAAAGATGTTTTAATAGACAATTCCTATCCATGGCAAAGGCAACATTGGCGCACCCTACAAACTGCTTACAGAACATCTCCGTTCTTCGAATTTTACGAAGACGAGATTAAGCAATTATATGACCAACCATATGATAAGTTGTTAGATTACAATCTAAAAACAATAGAAACAATATTCGAGTGTTTACAAATGGAAATGCCCAAAGAATCTACAAAAGAATTTGAAGTTTCCCTAAGTGAACATGAAGATCTTAGATTCTTGATCAATGCCAAATTAAAACACAACCTCACTATAGAACCTTATACTCAGGTTTTTGGTGACCGTCATGGTTTCATACCTAATTTAAGCATTTTAGACCTGCTTTTCAACATGGGACCAAATTCTATAGAATATCTCCAAAGAGATTTTATCGATAAGGATAATGCTTAGGTTTATAGCACATTATGGCATTCATTTTCTAGTACCGATTGTCATTGCCATCTACTTTTACCGTGAAAACAAATTTTGGTCTGCAGTAATTCTTTTATCCGGTATTATTATAGATGTTGATCACCTGTTGGCTACACCAATGTTTGATTCTAACCGCTGCAGTATTGATTTTCACCCATTACATACCTATTGGGCGATAGCCATTTACATTTTATTATTTACTTATAAGAAAACGAGAATCATTGGTGCGGCACTGCTCATACATATATTGGCAGATGTAGTTGATTGCCTTTTTATTACTAAGGGATTTTAACAGTAGCCATAATTGGCTCATGATCAGATATATTGATCTTGTAATTTTTATGTGACACAACTTCGAATGAAGGGTCTGTTAGAATCATATCTATCCTAAAAGGAAACTTCCAAAACTTGATGGTTTCCCCGTAACCATGACCCGCTTCCAAAAAGGAATCTTTTAAATTTCCTTTGATATTAAAATACACTTTTGAGAATTGCGTATTGTTGAAATCTCCGCCAACAATAACCGGATATGGACTGCTTTCTATATGCTCTTTCACCAAATTAGATTGTCTTTCTTGCTTATCAAAAGAATCCCTTAATCGTACAAATAGCTTGTCTGATCTTTCTTTTTTAATGTAGTTAGGTCTAATGCTCAACGATTCTAAATGTAGGTTGTAAAAACGAATCGTATCCCCTTTAAATACGATATCAGCATACACTCCACCATTGAAGGTATTGGGAAAATCCAACTCTCCATTTCCAATGATTTTATATTTAGAGAAAATAGCTAAATTTTTACTAGACTCTCCGTTTTTAACTTCAAATTTATTAGCCTTAAACGGATAATCCTTCAGCATTTCATCTTTGAGATAAAATGGCTCAAATTCCTGAAAATAAATAATATCGGGATTCTCGCCTTCTATAAACTGCACCACGTCAGGACTAGTGATTTTTTCCCATTCATTTTGATGTTTACTATGAAAACCCAATGAATTATAACTAAGTAGAGAAATGGTATCTTCTTCAAGTTTCTCATTACTTCTACCATTAAAAGCGATAAAGGAACCCAAGGTGATATATCCATAAATCAATACGGACAGCGACAATAACATATTGATTTTTCTACCAATTAGCCAATATAAAAAAAACAACATGTTGAACAACACCAAAACCGGCACCGCCAAACTAATAAAGGCTAAACTAGCAATTGAGGTATAAGGTACTATACACGCTAAAAACAAAGTAAGAGTTGTAATCACGTTTAAAAACCACATGATTTTATTGAAAAAAGATAATTTCTTCATCTTAATTTTCTTTTCCCGCTTTAAACAAGAAATCTTTTTCAGCCTTAGATAAGCTTTCATAGCCAGATTTACTTATTTTATCTAGAATTGCATCTATTTTCTTTTGATGAGATTTCTTATCATAATCACTGACCGTGGATTTAGATTTTGATGTATTCTCTTTCTTATATACGGTCTTCATGTTGGACTTCTTTCCTGTCCCTTTGAACATGTTTGCTATACTATCCATAAACCTAGAAAAACCAGAACCAATATCATTTCCTTTTGCCAATTGACTAGCATATAAATACCCTAAAAACGCACCACCTAAATGCGCTAAATGTCCTCCTGAGTTACTGATCGGCAACTGTATTAAATCACTAAGCACCACGACTGCGCCCACAATCCACAACTTCACATTAAAAAATATAACTCTAACCTCTTGATTGGGTAGATAGGTACATATAAAAATCAAGACAGCACTAGCCCCTGCAGACGCACCAATTAGATAGGCATTTGTATTAAAAAATGCCGGAAAAATATTGTAACCCAAAACAAAAAACAATCCCCCAAGAATAACTCCTAATACATAAACATTAAGAAATCGTTTTGCATCAAAGAGATTTAAGAAAATGCGTCCAACAAAATAAATTAAAAGCATATTCCAAAATAAATGACCAAAACCACCATGAAAAAAAGAATAGGTAATTATAGACCATGGCTGAAAAGCAATATCTACAATATCATTTGGCAGTTCAAACCACTTAACAATACTATTGCCGGATAAGCCTAAGAGAAAAGGTACCAACGCATTTATTAGAAATACAATGACATTAATAACAATTAATTTTTCGGCAATGTTTAGCCTACTATATTGATATTTTAAATCTGGTTGAGCCATACTTTAGTTCCACCTATTATTATTAAACTGATTTTTCTTCCAATACCACATCATCAAGAAACCAAAGAGTGCCCCACCAACATGTGCAAAGTGGGCAATTCCTTGACCAAACAAACTATACCCGGTAACGCCAGAAAACAAATCTAATGCTATTAAAACGGGAATAAAAAACTTAGCCTTAATAGGTACCGGTAAGAAAATTAAAAACAATTCACTATTTGGAAAAGACATACCAAAAGCTACCAAAATACCATAAATAGCCCCAGAAGCACCCACTACAGGTGTATTGAACGCCCCTAAGAAATTATCTATGGTTGAACGATCCGCTATATTGTACCATTCTGTACTATACTGACCGCTATTAATGATTTCAAGAATACTACTTTCAGCTAAGCCTGCCTCCATTAAAGCACTCATACCCTCATTATAATAATAGTAGTTCACCCCTATATGTATTAAAGCGGCACCTAAACCAGCTGATATATAAAAGAACAGGAATTTATTTCTGCCCCACATTTGCTCCAAAGGCGAACCAAAAGCCCATAGCGCATACATATTGAAAAGAATATGCATAAAACCCCCATGCATAAACATATGGGTAATTATTTGCCATAGTTGAAAATGCTCGTTCTTAGGAAAATAAAGAGAAAACAACTCATACATTTGTTCCCCATACAACTGTGTGGCAATGAAGAATAGCACGTTAATAATCAGTAAATGCTTTATAGTTTCTGTTATTCTTCCCATCTATATAAATTTTCGTTCAATATCATTCTCGGTAATGGTTACGTATACTTTTTTGTTAAAAGGGCTTAATGTAGTCTCTTTACAAGCAAATAAATCGTTGACCAACTTTACTTGAGAAAACTCGTCTAATGATTCCCCTGTTTTTACAGACAGGGTTTTTGCCAATGTCTTTGCCAACATATCACTTTGGGAAAAACTATCTCCAGGCACCTCTTGTTGAAAATCTGACATCAACTGCTCCATGATCATTTGTACTTCGCTCTCAGCGACCAAAACAGGAACTCCTTTTATCTCAACACCCTCATCGTCCAAATCACCAAATACAAAACCAACAGTGCAAAGGTTATCTTTAATTTCCCTTAAAATATTCATTTCACCAGGTGAAAATGACAAAGTCAACGGAAAAAGTAACTGCTGACTTACGGCTTCTTTAATAGTTATGTTCTTTAAAAAGTTTTCATAAAGCACCCGTTGATGTGCCCTGCTCTGATTTATAACCACCATTCCAGATTTTATAGTCGTAATTATAAATTTTTTACGCAATTGAAACGTAGTAGTAGTCGGCTCAATAGATTCTTTTTCATCATCAAAGATACTGCTATTCACTACCTCAGATTCAAATTCCAAATGACTAACATTACTTTCTACCTTGGTTTCTAGTCCCGCATATAAATTTTCCCAACCTTCAACTTTTGGTTTTTTATAATTACCTGTACTGTTATTTCCTTTTGATGTTTTAACAGTTGTTTCAAACGGATTAAATGAAGCATCTACAACTACCTGCGGAATACCAACCTGCTTATTTTTATAAGAGTACGGAGTATCTAAGTTTTGGTCTTGTTCAAAATCAAGCGCTGGCACAACGTTAAATTGCCCCAAACTATGCTTAACGGTAGATTTCAACATAGCGTACAACGTATGCTCATCATCAAATTTAACTTCTGTTTTTGTAGGATGTATATTAATATCGATTGTACCTGGATCCACCTCTAAATTCAAAAAATAACCAGGATGCGTTCCTGGTCTTATCACTCCTTCAAAAGCACCTAAAATTGCATGATGTAAATACGGACTTTTTATAAATCTGTTGTTAGCAAAGAAAAACTGCTCTCCTCTACTCTTTTTAGCAAATTCTGGTTTTAGAATATATCCTGATATTTTTACTACCTGAGTTTCCTCTTCGACCGGAACCAGTTTCTCGTCGGTCTTTCTACCAAAAATATGAACTATACGCTTTCTGAATTCATTGGCCGGCAATTGAAAAACATCACTCCCGTTATTATAAAAACTAAATGCTACCTGAGGGTGTGCCAATGAAATTCTATGAAATTCATCGGTAATATGTCTATACTCGACTTGGTCAGATTTTAAAAAATTTCTTCTAGCCGGAATATTGAAAAATAAATTCTTCACCAACATAGAAGTCCCTTTTGGAGCAACTACTACTTCTTGTGAAACAATTTTACTACCTTCAATCTTAATTTTTGTACCAATATCATCATCTTCGGTTTTGGTCAACATCTCTACATGGGCAATAGCAGCAATAGATGCAAGTGCCTCTCCCCTAAAGCCTTTGGTATGCAAATTAAATAAATCTTCAGCTTTTTGAATTTTTGACGTTGCATGGCGTTCAAAACTCAAACGGGCATCTGTACCACTCATACCCTTACCATTATCAACTACTTGAATAAGTGTTTTACCACCATCTTTTATAATTAGTTGAATATCGGTTGCACCGGCATCGATGGCATTTTCCATCAGCTCCTTAACTACTGATGATGGGCGTTGTACCACTTCACCAGCAGCAATTTGGTTTGCTACATGGTCTGGTAAAAGTCTAATAATATCGGCCATTATGAAGAAAAGAAAATTGAGAGGTCAAAATCAATTATATAAAGAAAAATCAAAACCAACACAGCTATAATGATAACCATTCTCATCTTAAGGTTGCGATCACCTTTTCTTTTAGCATCTTCTATGGCACTGTTGATTTTCCTCTTTAAACCTCGAGATGTATTCAGTGTACTGCGAAATTGGTCAAATTTAGGCTCAATTTTGTAAGGATTCCCTTTTCCTTTATCATCATAAAATCTGGGGTTATACTCAAACCGCCTATTCTTTCGCAACTTTGTTATTTTACTCAACATCCCCATAACCTCAAAGTTACTTAAAATAGAAAAACAGGGCATAATAGGAATGCCAAAATTTGTTAACAGTTGAAGCTGTCAACCGTTACCTCTAAAATAGTTTGAAACAGATTAAAAATAAAAGACCGGAAACCTTAGTTGCCTAGAACAGCCATTTTAATTGCTGCAATAGCTGCCTCTGTGCCCTTATTACCATGTTTACCTCCACTACGATCAATAGCTTGTTGCATGTTATTATCCGTCAACACACAAAAAATAACAGGCACATCTGTAATCACGTTCAGGTCTTTAATGCCTTGCGCAGTGGCATCGCAAACAAAATCAAAATGCTTGGTCTCACCTTGTATTACACTACCAATGGCAATCACAGCATCTACTTTATGGGATTGTATCATTTTTTTTGAACCAAAAGTAAGTTCAAAACTTCCAGGAACATCCCAGCGAATAACATTTGAACGTTGGGCACCACATTCTAATAATGCATCAATAGCACCATTATACAGACCTTCGGTAATCTCTGAATTCCATTCTGAAACAACAATCCCAAACCGAAGTCCGTTCGCGTTTGGGATTGTTGCCTTATCGTATGCCGATAAATTTTTATTTTCTGTTGCCATTATTCAGCACTTTTAGCTATACCAATAAACGCATCTATTGAACTAGCATTTTCTGATTTTGGAAAATCGTTCTTTATTCTTTCAAAAAACTCCAAAGCCTTATCCTTCTCTCCCATTTCCAATGCAGTAATACCTGCTTTATATAGAAATTTAGGAGCTGTATATTCATTACCGCTATGTTTTACAGCAGCTTCATAATACCCTAAAGCATCGGAAGGTTGGTCTAATTGCATAAAAGCATCTCCTAGACCTCCTTTGGCCAACGAACCTAAAATAGCATCGTCAGAACTAAAATCCTCTAAATAAGTGATAGCCTCTTGATATTTGTTCATATTCAAGTAAGACATACCTGCACCGTAATTTGCCAAGTTTGCAGCTTTAGTACCACTATACTCCTCAATGATATCCAAGAAACCGTATTTACCTTCAGCTCCTTCTAAAGCCAAAGTAAACAATGAATCTTTTTGACTGGTCGCTACTAAAGCTTGGTCAAAATATTGCTGCGGATAATACATTTCATTTGCCGCATTTGATTCCTTTGGCTTTTCAACAAACTGATTGTACGCCAAATATGCCAAAACACTAATAGCTATTAACCCAATGGCACCTAAAATATAGTTCTGATTCTTAGAAACCCACTCTTCTGACCTTGAAGCTCCTTCATCCAAAGAACTAAAAACCTCAGCTGTTGTGCTTTCCTGTTCATCAAATTCTTGCTGTTCAGCCTTTGTTTCAGGTTTATATCCTCTTTTCTTATATGTTGCCATCTGTAAATTTATTGATCGCGCAAAAATAATGGTTTTATTGAAATCGCAAAGTGTATTTATTCGTTATTTTTGGATATTTTAAGCTAGTTTTCATCCTACCAAATCTAAAATCGGAAATTTTTAATGCTGCTGAGACAATTATCACTGATCAATTATAAAAATTTTGAATCTAAAGAACTTGCTTTTGATGCAAAAATAAATTGTTTTGTAGGCGCTAATGGTATAGGTAAAACAAACATCTTAGATGCTATTTATCATTTGTCTTTTGGAAAAAGTTATTTCAACCCAGTCTCTTCTCAAAACATAAGACATGGGTCAGATTTTTTTGTGATTGACGGTACGTTTGAAAAAGAAGGTAGAGAAGAGAAAATTGTCTGCAGCCTTAAAAAAAACAACAAGAAAATAATTAAGCGTAACGGTAAGGCTTATGAACGTTTTGCAGACCATATAGGACTGTTGCCGCTAGTTATCATATCTCCTGCAGACAGGGATTTGATCATTGAAGGAAGCGAAACACGAAGAAAATTCATTGACGGAGTCATTTCTCAATCAGATAAATCGTATTTACAAAACCTCATTAAGTACAATAAGGTTGTTTCTCAAAGAAATGCACTTTTAAAATATTTTGCGGCCAATAGAACTTTTAATAACGACACCCTGGCAGTTTATAATGAGCAAATGCATACTTATGGTTCTGAAATCTATAAAAAAAGAACTTCTTTCCTAGAAGCATTTATTCCTATTTTTCAAGAACAATACAAAGCTATTACCGGCAATTCTGAAGATGTTTCCCTCTCTTATGAAAGTAAATTAAAAGATTATGATTTGCTTACGCTATTAAACAAAAATCTAGACAAAGACCGCGCTCTACAATATACAAGTGTGGGCATCCACAAGGACGACCTCAGCTTTGAGATCAGCCAATACCCCATCAAAAAATTCGGAAGTCAAGGCCAACAAAAATCATATTTGATTGCCCTTAAGTTTGCTCAATTTCATTTTATGAAATCTCAAAGTGGTACAACTCCTATTTTAATTCTTGATGATATTTTTGACAAGCTAGATGAACATAGGGTCTCCCATATCATTACATTGGTGAACAATGAGAATTTTGGGCAAATATTCATTAGTGACACCCACGCCGACCGTACCGAGAGCATTGTTAAAAAAATTCATCAATCCTATAAAATATTTAAATTGTAATGATAAAAAAGCTTATTCTTATTCTCTCTCTATTTCTAATTTCTTGCGGTGCTAAAGTTGACAAAGACAAATTACACTTGCTAAATGGGTATTGGGAAATAAAAGAAGTTACCTTCGTAGATGGAGCAAAAAAAGAATACTCAATTAATAGTACGGTCGACTATATAAAGTTAGATTCGTTATCAGGATTTAGGAAAAAAGTAGATCCAAAATTTAATGGCACCTTTGAAACCTCAAACGACGCCGAAGCTTTTTTTATTAGAATTTCTAATGACTCTATTTTTATGAAATACACTAACGATTCCAACATATGGGAAGAAGTGTTGACCTCATTAGATGAGAAAAGTTTTTCGGTAAAAAATAGCGAAGGTGTCACCTATAGATATAATAGATTTGAACCTATAAACATAACCCCATAATGGCAAGCAGAGGAAACGAAAATACTTCAATGAAAGAGGCACTTTCTGCATTTATTCAAAAGAATAAATTAGAAAAAGGAATAGACAAAGTCGATGCAAGAGCTGCATGGGCTAAATTAATGGGTAACGGTGTAGACAACTATACTACAGAGATTGAGTTGAAATTTGGCACCTTGTATGTTTCTTTAAGTTCTTCCGTATTGCGCGAAGAGCTAAGCCTAGGCAAATCTAAAATAGTAAGAATGATCAATGAAGAAATTGGAAAAGAAGTAGTGAAGAAATTGATACTTAGATAAACATCTATAATTGAATAAGACAAAAAAAGCCAGTTCTTTAGAACTGGCTTTTTAATTCATAAAAATATTGTCTTAGAAAATTTCTCTTCCTGCAAAGTGAAAAGCACCTTCAATAGCCGCGTTTTCGTCACTATCAGAACCATGTACGGCATTTTCACCAATACTGGTAGCAAACATTTTACGTATAGTACCTTCTGCAGCATCAGCAGGGTTTGTAGCACCGATCAAAGCTCTAAAGTCTTCAACTGCATTTTCTTTTTCTAAAATTGCAGCTACAATAGGTCCTCTGGTCATAAACTCTACCAATTCACCAAAGAAAGGGCGCTCTCTATGCACACCATAAAATTCTTGTGCATCCCTTAAACTTAACTGTGTATATTTCATCGCTACGATTTTAAAACCAGCAGCAGTAATTTTTTCTAAAATAGCCCCAATATGTCCGTTTTCAACGGCATCTGGTTTAATCATTGTAAACGTTCTATTCGTACTCATATCTTAATTTTTGCGCAAAAATACGTTTTTCCACATATCTCACAACTATTCATAGACTTGTTCTAATTGCCCTAACACATTTCCGTTATCACCAATTATTTTAAAATCAACCGTTTTAGCCTTAAAATCAAATTCCAATATTCCGAAACTTTCGGTATAAACTACCTCTCCAACTCTGTATTTATTAGGTTCACCAGAAAATTCCTTATACGCATGAGTGAGCCCACTACTGGTAAAATCAATTAAAGGATAATCTATACCCTCTATTTTGATTTTTGAAAATTCAGAAATATGGCGGTCTCCAGATAACACAACAACACTTTTAGGCTTAGTATCCTCTATTAATTTTGCCAGCCTATCCACTTCATGCGGAAAATTCCCCCATGCCTCAAAACCATGTTCCTGAGATAGATATTGAATACTACTTACAATAATGTTGAAGTCCGCAGTAGAGTTTTGCAACTCCTTTTCTAGCCAGTTCCATTGTGTATCACCTAAAATAGTACCTACACCATACTCATTTGGTTTAATTCTCTTGTCCGTTTCGGTATCTGGTGTAAGTGGTGTTCTAAAATATCTTGTATCTAAAAGTATAATACGGACCTCATGACCATCAATTACATAATTTTTGGAATTATATACCCCTTTTCGTTTTCGCAACTCGCTACTCTCAGGTACGTTCATAAAATTCAAAAACTCTTGCTGGCTGGCATCTTTAGCCTTAAACTCAACACCTCCGTCATTCAACCCATAATCATGATCGTCCCATGTGCCTAAAACATCTGTTGTCTGAGCCAGTTTTTTATAACCAGGTTCATTCTTTTGTTGATTATACATTGCCCTCAAAGCTTTCATATCATCTGTATCTGCATAGATGTTATCCCCGCCCCAGATCCATACATCTGGTTCTGTATTAAGAATATCATCCCACAAAAGGTTAGGCAAATCAACCCTATTGCAAGATCCAAATGCAATTACAAAGTCTTTTTTTTCAGTTAAACTCTTTTTAGACGAACAAGAAACGAGCAGAATACCCCAAATTAAAAAAGCAATTTTTTTCATGTAAAATAGTTAAGTCTGGGTAAAATTAAGGTATTCCGTTTAAAGCCTATATTATTAAATTGTATCTTTGCCGCCATGAATTTAGAGCACTTGAACGCCCTTAAAAAGCTACTTTCATCACCAAAGAAAATAGCTATTATACCACATAAAAATCCTGATGGTGATGCCATTGGATCTACATTGGCACTTTGGCACTATTTATCCAACAATGGTCATTCAGCAACTATTGTAGCGCCCAACGACTTTCCAAAATTTTTAAAATGGATGCCCGGGGCACAACAGATATTAAATTTTGAACGAGAAAATTCTCAGTCCAAGACAGTAATCAACGAAGCGGATATAGTTTTCACGCTAGACTTTAACCACTTAGGTCGCGTTGGTCAAATGAGCGAAATTTTAGAGTCGGCGCAGGCTACTTTTGTGATGGTAGACCACCACCAAGAACCTTCTGACTATGCCAGTATCATGTATTCTGATGTAAGCATGAGCTCTACTTGTGAAATGGTATATGTACTCATTAATCAACTAGGTGATGAAAATAGCATTACCCCAGATATGGCAAACTGTATCTATACGGGAATTATGACAGATACCGGTTCGTTTAAATTTGCAGCAACCACAAGTAATACACATAGAGTTGTAGCAGACCTTATGGACAAGGGTGCTGAAGGCACAGAAATTCATCATCGAATTTATGACACCAACTCCCCAAGCCGACTACATTTATTAGGTTGTGCGTTAAAGAATATGGTCATTTTAAACGAATATGCTACGGCATATATAACTTTGAGCCAAGATGAACTGGACAAATACAATTACCAAAAAGGAGATACAGAAGGTTTTGTAAACTACGGTTTAACCTTAGACGGTATTAAATTTGCCGTAATTTTTATTGAGAATAAAGAAGAAGGAATTTTTAAAATTTCTTTTAGGTCCGTTGGCGATTTTTCTGTCAACGACTTTGCAAGAAAACATTTTAATGGTGGCGGGCACACAAACGCCGCAGGAGGCAGAAGTGAAGACAATATAGCAGATACCATTGCCAAATTTACCGCGTTATTACCATTGTATAAGAATCAATTACAATCATGAGAATATTATCTATTCTATTTTTAGCTGTACTATTTAGCTGTTGTGATGGTCCTGAACCAAGAAAACCGGTACAGACCAAAAGCGGAAGCTTCTTTAAGGCATCTATAGAACGAAGCCGAAAGTTGCTAGAAGCCGAAGAAAAGAAAATTCAGGCGATTATTGAGTTAGATTCATTAAAACATTATGATCATAGCAAATCTGGCTCGTGGTATCATTATTTAACAGTAAATGAAACAAGTGACTACACACCTAAAACGGACGATTTGGTTGTATTTACTTATGATATATTAACATTGGACAATGACACCATATACTCTAAGGAAGATATTGGTGTTGTTAATTACAAGGTAGATAAACAAGAATTATTCCTTGGCTTACGTGATGCCGTTAAAATGCTAAAAGAAAAGGAGCGCGCCACGTTTTTGTTTCCTTCCTCCATAGCCTTTGGTTATCATGGCGATGAAAATAAAATTGGCAGTAACGTTCCCCTTAAGTCTACCATAACAATTTTACAAATAGAAAAACAACAAGAAAATACAGTAAATTAAAATGACCATTATGATTAAAAAAATGTATTTGCTTGCAGTTATCGGTTTAATTATGACCAGCTGTAAGACTAGCAAAAGAGCAGACTTAGGTGACGGTTTATTCGCCGATATCAAAACCTCTAAGGGCGATATCATTGTTCGCCTAGAGCAAGAGAAAACACCCGTTACCGTCGCAAACTTTGTTTCTTTGGCAGAGGGTACAAATACTTTTGTGAGCGAAGAGTACAAAGACAAAAAGTATTATGACGGTTTAACCTTCCATAGGGTCATGAAAGACTTTATGATTCAAGGTGGCGACCCATTAGGTCAAGGTACCGGAAACCCTGGATATAAATTCATGGACGAGTTCAATGATTCTTTGGTACACGACAGAAAAGGTATTTTGTCCATGGCAAATTCAGGACCCGCAACAAATGGTAGTCAATTCTTCATTACACATAAAGAAACACCTTGGTTAAACAACAAGCATTCTGTTTTTGGTGAGGTCGTGGAAGGTATGGACGTCGTGGATTCAATTGCCAATGTACCTGTAGGAGCAGGCAACAAACCGGTAGAACCGGTTATTATGAACACTATAGAAATAATTCGCAATGGTAAAGAAGCTCGTAAGTTCGATGCTGTACAGATTATGACCGATTATTTTGATGGTGAAGAAGATAGACTGGCCGCCATAGAAAAAGAAAAAGCTGAGAAATTAGCTGCAGTGCAAAAAATAAAAGATGAGTTTGCAGCATCAATAGATGCTCAAAAAGCAAAAGCTAAAACGTTGCCATCCGGACTTAAGGTGTTGACTTTAGAAAACGGTACCGGAGAAAAGCCAGCAATTGGTAATAAAGTCAATGTTATGTATGCCGGGTATTTAATGGATGGTACCTTATTTGACAGTAACTATCAAGAAATAGCAGAAAAATATGGTGCTTTCGATGAAAGAAGATTGCAAGGTGGTGGCTACATGCCGGTACCAATGGACTATTCTCCTGAATCTCGTTTAATTGCGGGCTTTAGAGAAGGTCTTTTAAGCATGAAGGTTGGTGATAAAGTACGTTTATTTATTCCGTCTCATTTAGGCTACGGTGAACAAGGTGGCGGACCAATACCGCCAAATGCAGATTTGATCTTTGATCTTGAAATAACAGGTTTAACGGAGTAATAACTTCTCAGAAAAAAAAAACCCTTTAGTGATATCACTAAAGGGCTTTTTTATTTAAAATAGAATTTCTAATTGGTACGTTTTAAAACTTCTAAAAGTAAACTCCAGAACTTTTGAACAGAAGTTATACTTACACGCTCATCTGGTGAATGCGCCCCTAAAATAGTTGGACCAAAACTGACCATATCCATTTCTGGATAATTTTGACCTAAAATACCACACTCCAAACCTGCATGACAAGCTACCACTCTAGGCTCATCTTTAAATAAACTTACATATGTATCTTTTACTACAGTAAGAATCTCAGAATTAGGATTAGGGTTCCATCCAGGGTAATCTCCGCTAAATTCAACATCAAATCCACTTAATTCAAACGCCGATCGTAAAGAATTGGCTAAATCCAATTTTGCCGAATTTACCGAAGAACGGGTTAAACAACCAATGGTTATCTTACCATCTTCTACCTTTACCTTGGCAATATTGTTTGAAGTCTCTACCAAGTCATCAATTGCCCCACTCATGGCATACACACCATTTTGTGCTGCATAAATGGCTTTGACCATTTTTTCTTGCGCACCTAGACCCATCACTCTTTTAGCTGGTTTTATATCTTCAATCTCAATAATCAAATTCGGCTCTTGTTCTTTTAGCTCCTGAATGATAACATTGGACAGTTCTTTTACTTTCTTTAAAAAACTATCTGCCTGTTTACGTACAATATTCAATTTACAAACACTTTCCCTGGGTATAGCATTTCTTAGACTACCACCGTTTAAAAAGCTAACGCGTACATTATGGTCTAACCCCAAGTATAGTAAACGGTTCATTATTTTATTGGCATTACCCCTGCCCCTATGAATATCCATTCCACTATGACCACCGGTTAAACCTTTAACGGTAATTTGAAATCCCGCATCGCCATGTGTGCCCTCTTTTTCATTATATGTTCTAGTAGCGGTCACATCTATTCCTCCGGCACAACCAATATCAATTTCATCGTCCTCTTCAGTGTCTAAGTTTAAGAGTATCTCCCCTTTTAAAACTCCCTCCTTTAAAGCAAATGCACCCGTCATACCCGTTTCTTCATCTATAGTGAACAAAGCTTCTAGTGGTGGGTGAGGTATATAATTACTTTCTAAAAGCGACATAATAGCGGCAACGCCCATACCATTATCAGCACCCAACGTAGTACCTTTTGCTTTAACCCAATCTCCTTTAACGAACATTTCTATGCCTTGGGTATTAAAATCAAATTCAGTATCCGCATTCTTTTGATGCACCATATCCAAATGACTTTGAAGGGTGACCATCTTTTTACCTTCCATACCTTCGGTAGCCGGTTTTCTAATAATAACATTACCTGCTTCATCAGAAAAAGTTTCCAAGCCCAGTTTACTTCCAAATTCCAGCATAAACGCAATTACCTCTTCTTCTTTTTTAGATGGTCTTGGCACTGCATTAAGCTTGGAAAAATTCCCCCAAACAGATGTGGGTTCTAGTTTATTGATTTCCATTCTACAATTTTCATGGTTAGATCCCACAAAAGTACTCATAGAAAAAGGATTTCGCTATTTTTGGGTTAATGAAGATATCCTTTAAAACCTCCGTTGCCTTAACTATAATTCCTCAAATTATTGTTGTGAAATGGCTTGCTACCCGCACAGATTTAGTTGAACAATATTATAGCACAGGCATTTACCCCGTTATCTCTAATTTCTTCAGGCTTTTATTTGGATGGATTCCTTTTTCCATTGGTGACCTTTTATATTTCAAATTGACATTTCTTGTCTTGTTTTATTTAGTTAGAAAAAGAAAACACATTTGGCGACATAAGTTGAAATTCTTGGAAAACGTGGGTATGGTACTAGCCGTTGTTTATTTTACGTTTCATATTATGTGGGGCATGAACTACTACAGGGAACCCTTATCCCATAAATTACAACTTACCCCTAATAAAGAATATACCGACCTTTTAAAGTTTACAGAATTATTGATTCAAAAGACCAATGAATCTCAAGTATTCATTACCAAAGATTCTAGCTTAGCGGTAAAGATTCCCTACTCACAAAAAGAGATATTCAACAAAACCATAGATGGCTATAAACACCTTAAAACTATTCATCCGTTTCTTACCTATAACCATCCTAGTTTGAAAAAATCATTGTTCAGTACCGGACTCACGTATATGGGTTATGCGGGGTATTTAAATCCATTCACGAACGAAGCTCAGGTAAATGACCTATTGCCCAATTTTAGATTTCCTTTTGTTGCAGGTCATGAAGTAGGACATCAATTGGGGTATTCCGCTGAAAACGAAACAAACTTTATTGGCTACTTGGTCACATCTAACAACAAAGATCCATATTTTAAATATGCTGCCTACGCCTATGCCCTTGGCTATTGTTTAAACGATGTTAGGCGAACTAATAAAGAAGATTTTGACAGAATTATGTTGGCGCTGAATGATGGTGTAAAAAAGAACTTTCAAGAAATGGCCATTTTCTGGAATTCTTATGAAAACCCTATGGAACCCGTCTTTAAATCAATTTTTGATACGTTTTTAAAAGCTAACAATCAAAAAGAAGGTATAAGAAGCTATAACGCGGTGGTTCTATTTTTGGTTGCTTACCACAAAAACCATCCGCTTTAATCTACCTTCAAAAGTTCGTGATCTTAGAGCTTTATTTCGGGTCATTTTATAAAATATTAAGAAAATAATCATTATTCCTAATTACGGATATTTCAACTGTTAAACAAAAGTGAAATACACCGTATTTAGTGTATAATCCGTGTATTTTTAGAATACTAATTCAAACCAAACGTAATGAAAAAACTATTCTTTGCACTATGCCTACTCGGGTATGGTTCATTTTTAACTGCCCAAGATTATTTTCCGGAAAATGCCGGAGTAAAGGTCAACAATAACAATTATACCGCCTTTACCAACGCTAAAATCTATGTAACTCCAACACAAGTAATCGAAAAAGGAACTTTATTGATCCAACATGGAAAAGTGGTCAATGCATCAAGCAATGTCAATATTCCTAAAAATGCCGTGGTAATTGACTTGCAAGGTAAATCAATTTATCCATCATTTATAGATGTATACTCAAAATTTGGGGTAGAACAAGCCAAAAGAAAACCAGGTCGTGGAAGATCCACCCAATATGAACCTTCTAGAGAAGGATATTATTGGAATGATCATATTATGCCAGAAAATAAGGCAATAGAAAAATTCACATATGATGATAAGGAAGCCAAAACACTTAGAGCAGCTGGTTTTGGTGTAGTTAACTCTCACATACATGATGGTATTGCCAGAGGTACAGGTGTGCTTATAGCTTTAAATGGAAAGGGCACCAATGCCAATAGAATTTTAGACGATCGTTCTGCGCAATATTTTTCATTAAGCAGAAGTATCACTAAAGCACAATCTTACCCAAGTTCACTAATGGGAACATTAGCATTATTAAGACAAATGTATAGTGATGCAGATTGGTATGCTAAAGGGAACGCCACCACAACAGATCTTTCTTTAGAAGCATTGAACAGTAATAAAAGTTTGGTTCAGATTATTGAAGCCAAGGACAAATCGCACGACTTACGTGCCGATAAAATTGGCGATAGTTATGGTGTACAGTACACTATTTTAGGCGGTGGAAACGAGTTTGAACGTATTGAGGAAATTAAGGCCACTAATGCAAAATTCATTATACCAATAAATTTTCCAGATGCGTATGATGTATCTAACCCATATGCGGTTGACTATGTTTCTTTACAGGATATGCGTTACTGGAACCAAGCCCCATCTAACCCAAAAGTGTTAGCGGATAACGGAATAAAATTTTCGCTTACTACATATGATTTAAAATCTCCGGCTAATTTTAAGGAGAAATTGATAAAAGCAATAGATTATGGTCTTTCATCGACCAAGGCATTAGAAGCGCTAACAACCGTTCCTGCAGAAATTCTAGGAAAATCAAATGAAATAGGGGCATTAAAGACAGGCTACCTTGCCAACTTTTTAATTTCATCTGGCGACATTTTTGACAAAACTACCACCTTATATGAAAACTGGGTACAGGGAACAAAAAGCGTTATCAACGCTATGGACGTTAAAGACATTCGTGGAGATTACCAATTAATGGTTCAAGGAAAATCTTATGACGTAGTTATTTCAGGAGATATTTCAAAACCTAAAATTGAAGTTAAGCAAGATACGACCAAACTAAGTTCAAAAATTGCATATGACAACAATTGGGTAACCCTTTCATTCGCTACAGATAAGGGTGAAAAAACCTATAGAATGATTAGTGCCGTTACCAATACATCGGATAACCTATCTGGGCGATTGGTTTTACCAGACGGAACCGAATCTAAATTTACGGCGACCAAATCAAAATCTTTTAACGAAAAAGAAACTGATAAAGAGAAAGCTGACAAATCTATACAGGTGGTACCGGTAACCTTCCCTAATGTTGGGTATGGCTTTGCCGCTAAACCAAAGGCTCAAAATACCTTGTTCAAAAATGCTACGGTATGGACAAGTGAAGAAGCAGGTATTTTAGAAAACACTGATGTGCTGGTCAAAAACGGTAAAATAGTAAAAATAGGTAAAGACTTAGGTGCAGGTGGCGCAACGGTAATAGATGCTACAGGCAAACATTTAACCGCTGGTATTATAGATGAGCATAGCCATATTGCGGCGTTATCGGTAAACGAATCCGGTCAGAACAGTTCAGCAGAAGTTAAAATGGAAGATGTCGTAGACCCAGAGCATATGGGTATTTACAGATCACTTGCTGGTGGAGTTACCTCATTACAGTTACTGCACGGTTCCGCTAATCCTATTGGTGGTAGATCGGCTATATTAAAATTAAAATGGGGAGAAGAAGCTGATGGCTTGATCTATGACAATTCACCTAAATTTATAAAGTTTGCTCTTGGTGAAAATGTAAAACAAAGTAACTGGGGTAGTTTTTCGCGTTTTCCTCAAACACGTATGGGTGTAGAACAGCTGTACATGAACTATTTCCAAAGAGCCAAGGAATATGACACCAAAAAGAAAAATGGTGAGCCATATCGTTATGATGAGGAAATGGAAGTTCTAGCCGAAATATTAAACGGTGAACGCTTTATAAGTTGCCACTCCTATGTACAAAGTGAAATCAATATGATGATGAAAGTTGCAGAGCACTTTGGATTCAGAATCAATACGTTCACCCACATTCTAGAAGGCTATAAAGTAGCCGATAAAATGGCGGAACATGGTGTTGGCGCAGGAACGTTCAGTGACTGGTGGGCGTATAAATTCGAAGTAAATGATGCTATACCTTACAACGCGGCAATTATGCAAAAACAAGGGGTTGTAACTGCCATAAACAGTGATGATAGAGAAATGATAAGAAGGCTGAACCAAGAAGCTGCCAAGACTATAAAGTATGGTGGCATGACGGAATTGGAAGCTTGGAAAATGGTTACCATAAACCCTGCTAAATTATTACACCTAGATGACCGTGTTGGTAGTATTAAAGAAGGTAAGGATGCTGATTTGGTATTGTGGTCCGGCAATCCGTTATCGGTTTATTCAAAAGCCGAAAAAACAATGATCGAGGGTATTACTTATTTTGATTTAGAGACCGACAAAAAAAATCGTGAGGCCATAAAAAAAGAAAGAAATGAATTGGTCACTATGATGCTTAAAGAAAAAAGCAGTGGTAAAAAAACCCAAGGTCCTAAACAAAGTGTCAAAAGAGATTTCACTTGCGAAAGCCTTTAATAGTATAAGAAGTATTCAAAATATATAAAACTTTAAAAATGAAAAAATTAATAACCTTGATCATTGCCCTTGGCTTGGTATTACCGACTATAGCGCAACAGACACCGGGCAATAAACAAACCGAAGCTATTACCATTGAAGGAGCAACGGCTCATTTGGGTAATGGCGAAGTCATTGAAAGTTCACTTATAATGTTCGAAGATGGCAAGATTACTTTTGTGGGTGATTCTAAAATGAGAATTGCAAGAAAAGGCAAAGTAATAGATGCAACAGGCAAACATGTTTATCCTGGCTTTATAGCGCCAGCGAAAACATTGGGACTAGTTGAGATCGATGCCGTGAGAGCTTCAAAAGATGAAGATGAAATTGGCGATTTTATTCCACATGTTAGAAGCTTAATAGCTTACAATGCAGAATCTAAAGTAGTAGAAAGCATGAGACCCAATGGAGTTTTAATTGGGCAAATAGCACCTTCTGGAGGTTTAATTTCAGGCACTTCAAGTATTGTACAATTTGATGCATGGAATTGGGAAGATGCCGCTATAAAGGTTGATGACGGTATTCATTTAAACTGGCCAAGTACCTTTAAGCAAGGTCGTTGGTGGGCAGGTGAAGACCCGGGTTACCATCCAAATAAAGACTACGCGGAAGAAATAGAAGCCATTGCTACCTTTCTTAAAAATTCACAAGCTTATGGCAAGACTACTCCTAAAGAAGTAAACCCCGCTTATGCAGCTATGAAAGGTATTTTCGACGGTACCCAAAAACTATATGTTCATGCAGATGACGAAAAGCAAATTATAGACGCTGTAAACACTTTAAAAACAAATGGTGTAAAAGAAGTTGTATTGATCGGGGGATACCATGCTTATAAAATTCCCGAATTTTTAAAGAGTAATGATATTCCTGTTTTAGTACAGTATACGCATAATCTTCCAGTGTTTGATGATGATGATTATGACCTTCCCTACAAACTTCCTAAATTGTTAGTAGATGCTGGTTTATTAGTGGGAATTCAAAATTCAGACGCGGTAAACTTTCAAACTAGGAATTTACCTTTCTATGCGGGTCAAGCCGCGCAACAGGGGTTGGACAAGGAAAAAGCCGTTCAACTACTGACCGGAAATACAGCTAAAATATTAGGTATTGATGACCAATATGGTACTTTAGAAAACGGTAAGAGCGCTACTCTATTTATTTCTGAAGGTGATGCTCTTGATATGGCCGGAAACATTTTAACCCACGCTTTCATAGACGGCAGAACAGTTTCTTTAGAGACACACCAAACTGAACTTTGGAAACGCTACATGGGTAAATACGAAGGCAAATAATTCCCAATTACAACATTGAACAAAAGAGGCTGCCTTATTCAGGGCAGCCTCTTTTATTTAGTATATTCTATACAATTATCTCTTAGCTAGCACATATCCTAAATATCCCATTGGCATATAGGCTACAATAATATCTAAAGCCGTAAACCACATTGGTCCGCCAAGCATAGCTATATTGACCGTACCTCCTATCAAAAAAAACAACCCTACCAAAAGTGCCATAAGCATTTTTTTACCAGCAGCTATTTTAGCGGCTACGAAAGCTCCTACCAATGTACCTAACGCATGTGCCAAAAAAGGAAAGATAAAATGTTTGCGTTCAAACAAATGCATTGTTGACTTTAACCCTTCCATAGTAGTAATGTCTCCTCCTTCAGGTGGTGGAATAATAGAACCACTTATCATAATTATTCCCATATTCACCACACTGCCTATAATAACTCCGGCAACGACAGCCAAAACGTTTTTTAATATTGGATTCATATCAAAAGATTTAATTGGTTATTATCTGGTCTTTACAAAGCGTACCACCTCTCCTACTTCATAAGCATTTTCCTTTGGCTCTAAACAAACAAAACCATCGGCCTTGGTCAAACTGGTTAAATCACCTGAGCCATTTTCTATGACCGGTGCCCCCCAAACAACTCCTTCTTTCAACTCCGTTTTTACATGTATAAATCTAGTTAATGGCGGTACTATTTTTAAAGGAACACCTAGCTTAATATACAAATTTTCTATCTGAATACCCCAAGAAGCATACAACCACGGTAAAAAATATAGATGATAATTAGCAAAAGTAGAGACAGGATTACCGGGAAATGAAAAAACCACAGTCTTTAATTTAGCATGTACACCAAACCAAAAAGGTTTCCCGGGTCTTTGTGCTACCCTATGAAACACCTTTTCTACACCAAGGGATTCCATAACATCCGGAATAAAATCAAACTTACCCTTAGATACGCCTCCACTTAATAACAGAACGTCATTTTTAATCAGCGCCTTCTCCAATGCAGTTTTAATACTTTCTTTATCATCTAAAAGGTGTAACGAACTTGAAGGTATTTTACTATTCAATAATGCCGCTTCAATGGTCAGCATATTTGATTTTCTAATTTGATGCGGTTCTGGCAACTGGTAAACCTCAACCAATTCATTACCGGTTGCTATGGTACAAATGTTCGGGTTCACTTTTACCTTGACTACAGATTTACCCACAGAAGCCAAAACACCTATTTCAGCAGGTGTAATTTTAATTCCTTTAGAAAGAACTACGGCACCCGCCTTTTCGTCACTGCCTTTGTAGTGAATATTTTGGCCTTTGGTAACTATTTCGTTAATGGTAACCTTGTTATCTTTAATAGTGATATGTTCATACATAATCACGGTATCGCAATGTTTAGGAACTACCGCACCCGTCATAACCTCTAAACATTTACTTGTATCATTTAAAGTTTGTTGGGCAACACCTGCCGCAGCTACCCCTTCTATAGTATAAGCATGCCCGTTTTCCAACAAACTTGAAAATTGAACAGCAATACCATCTTTGGTAGCCCGATCAAAAGGTGGAAAATCACGATCCGCAAGAACATCTTCAGCTAAAACTCTATTTAAGCTGTCTATCAGCTTCACCTTTTCTGCTCCCAAGTCTAAGCGATGATCAATTACTTTTTCAAATGCTTCTTTAAATGCAATCATAGAATTAAAGGTAAAATTATAATGTAAACTTCTATTAAATGGACATCATCAAATCAAGATGAAAACAAACTTAAACCGTTGACCAACAATACCCTTACACCCACCACAAAGACAAGAAGTGCGGTTACTCTTTTAATTCCATTGGCAGAAAACTTCTTTAAACTAATGCGAATACCCAATTGCCCCCCAAGAAGAACAGCTATAACCAAACATATGGTTTCTTTTAAAGGTAATGAAAGTGCATTGCTGGTAATTAAACCAAGTAAACCAGAGATAGAATTGACCAATATAAAGAAGCTAGCAAGGGCAGCAATTTTAATAGCCTTTTTCCATCGTAAATGATTTAAGATCGGAGCCAAAAAAATACCGCCTCCAATTCCTACCAATCCAGATAAAAAACCTATTCCAGCACCTAATAAGTAACTCATATAATTTGGATAGTCATGTACCTCTTTCTTTGTCTTGTTCAATTCAAATGTCTGAATAGCCAAGAATAAAGCTGAAAGGATAAGGGAGCACCCAAGAATAATAAAAAACACACTTTCCTTAAGACGAAAGGTAGCTCCAATATATGCCAAAGGAATACTAGTTAACACAAACGGCAGAAAATCCTTGAATTTTGCATGTCCATTTTTAAAATAAAGATAGGTACTACCGGAAACCACCACCAAATTACAAACCAATGCTATGGACCTAATGGCAAAAAAACTGGTCAAAAAAAGAGTCAATAGCGCCAAATAACTAGATCCACCACCAAAACCGACCGAAGAATATAAGGTAGCTATGATAAAAAAACCAACACATAATAGCAGTAATTGCTCAATAGGTATCAACATAATTTTTCATCTGGTTCATGCCTCCGACCACATTTACAAAATCTTTACCAGGATATAGTTCTTGCAGCGTGGCTATTGCCTTTTTACTGCGCACGCCAGACTGACAAATAACGTATACAGTTTCTTCTAAATTCAACTCGCTACTTCTATCTGTCAACTCGCTTAGAGGTATGTGCTTAACTTGGTTAATATGCTGCCTTTGATACTCTTTTGGTGTACGAACATCTAACAATTCAATAGCCCCTTCTGAAAGCAGCTGTTGAAGGGCATTGGCTTCAATAGATTTTAATGGTAAATCACAGTTAAATTCATAACTTTTCTCCAGAACCTTAATCTCATTATGACCAGGCTGTAACTTAAATCTAATACGTTGGGTACGTTGGGTAAGTGTATCACACAAAAGTAAAATACCAGTTAAAACTTCCCCTAGATCCGTTATTATTTTTATTGCTTCCAATGCCTGTAAGTTTCCAATGATTCCCGGTAAAATTCCCAAGACTCCGTTTTCATTACAATTGGGTACAGCATCGGCAGCCGGCATGGTAGGGTACAAACAACGATATGTTGGTCCGCCTTTATAATTAAAAACACTTACCTGCCCTTCAAAAGCATGCAAAGCCCCGTAGACAAATGGTTTATTCAATATAACACAAGCATCGTTTATAAGATACCTTGTCGGAAAATTATCTGTAGCATCAACAACAATATCATATCCTTCAATAATTTTAAGAGCATTATCAACAGTCAAAAAAGTATGATATGTTCGTATTTCGGTAGATGAATTTTGGGCAGATAATTGACTTTTAACCGCTTCAACTTTAGAAATACCCACCATAGCTTCTGTATACAGCACTTGACGGTGAAGGTTGGATAATGAAACTACATCTGCATCTACAACACCAAGGGTACCTACCCCCATGGCATTTAAATAAGTTAATACAGGAATACCTAGACCGCCAGCACCTACTACCAGTACTTTTGCCTTCTGTAATTTCTGTTGCCCTTCAATTCCAAAACCCGCTAAGGTGATTTGCCTCTGGTAACGATCTTGGTTCATAATGAAATTTTTAGCAATGCCTCTTCATATTCTGCCTTGGAATTCGCATTTAACAATACTTCTTTATGTTCTGGGAATACCAAATGAACATCTGCATTGATCAAAAATTTTCTAGGACATGAACCATTGCCCGCCTCTAAGTAGGCGACCGATTGTTTTAGAGCCTCTGGCTCCCAAATAGCACAAAGCGGTTCTGGCAACGGGTTTTGCTTGTCGGCAAAAGCACTGGCTATTTTGCCCGTATTTCTTGATGCTATTAATTCTTCCAAAGCTTTTTTATCCATTAAAGGCAGATCGCAGGCCAGAACCAACCAAGCTGCATCTGGGTGGGCTTTATGTGCAGAAAGCAAACCATTATAGGGTCCGCGAAACTCATCTTTATCAACTATGGTATCAAAAGCATTTGAAATTTCATCTTTTTGGTCTTTGCGGATACTTAAAAATGTTTGGTCACAAACCTCATTCAACAATGAATATAAATGCTCACGTTGTGGAAGTTCATGATATTTGATCAAACCCTTATCTTCTCCCATCCTAGTACTTTTCCCTCCGGATAGCACTAGCCCATATAACTTATCTTTGGAAATCATTTTTTCCTCCTGTTTTTTGTTCTAGTTGAATTGTACCGATTACAATATCTTGAGAAAGTGCCTTACACATATCATATATGGTCAAAGCAGCAACTGATACACCAGTTAATGCCTCCATTTCCACTCCCGTTTTCTCATTACATTTTACAGTACATGTTATTTGAAAAGCGTTTACAGAAGGAGTGATATCGATATTGATTTTAGACAAATTTATCTGATGACAAAGAGGTATAAGCTCAGACGTTTTCTTTACACCTTGTATACCTGCAATAACAGCAGTTTGCACAATACTTCCCTTTTTACCAACAAAATCTTGATCAGACAAAGATTTAAAAACCTCTGAAGGAAATTGTATAGTACCACTAGCAATGGCAGTACGTACCGATGCTGTTTTTTGAGAAATATCTACCATGGTAGCACTCCCAGATTCATCTATATGTGATAATTTCTTCTGCATTAGCCGCCTATTGAAGTCATTGAATTACTGAATACGTCCTTATATTTTTCTTGCGCCTCAAAACCAGTTTTAGCACGACTGCCTACAGCCTTTAAAATTTCTTTTCTGATATTTTCCTCCATATCATCCGCTCTCATTATATCTCTAAGATTTGCGCTTGCTTTAGCATACAAACAAGTAATAACATCACCTGTTGCCGAAATTCTTAAACGATTACAACTACCGCAAAATGTTCTACTAAAAGATGGAATTACTCCAAAAGTTCCTTTAAAACCTGGAATTTTATAATTTATAGACGTTGATGTCTTTGGAGATTCCAATTTATAATAATCTGGGTGTGCGCTTTTAATATGCCCTAGGATAGTTTTAAAATCCCACTTTATAGTCTGAAATTCTTTAGACCCACCGTTAAAAGGCATTTCTTCCAAAAAGCGAACCGAAACATTGTAATGTTTAGTTAGTTCAAGCATGGGTAAAATATCATCTGTATTCTGACCATCTAACGCAATAAAATTGATACGAACATTAAACCCTTCGGTTATTAAACGAATCATGTTATTATATACAACATCATACTGATTGCGACGTGTAATTCGTTCAAAAGTCTCACGATTAATGGCATCCATGCTTACGTTAATGTTCTTAATGCCCAATTGCTTTAATTCATCTATATATGGACCTATTAAAGTAGCGTTGGTAGTGACGGAGATATCTTTTAGACTGTTTAATTTAGATAAGCTTCTCAGCAAAACCATGAGATCCTTGCGTACAAAAGGTTCACCACCAGTTATTCTTATCTTATCTATTCCTTGTGAAACCACAATTTTACTTAACCTCTCAAGCTCCTCTATAGTAAACAACTTATCATTTTTAGCAAAGTTTATCCCCTCTTCTGGCATACAATAATTGCAACGCAGGTTGCAACGATCTGTCACTGCCAATCTCAGGTAATTAATTGCTCTATTATGGTTATCTACTAACATACTTTTAAAAATACAAGTTCAAGAATCAAATTCGAGTTCAATAACATCTATACTCCAATCTCTTTACTCTTTTATCTAATTTCTATTCTCTATTTTCTAACTTCTCTTTTCCAAAAATCACGGATGTGCCGAAACCCAGACAGATTTATTTTTGAATTTCTCTTTTTTCCATATAGGAACTGTTTCTTTTAGTGTATCTATTAAAAACCTGCATGCCTCAAAACAAGCATCCCTATGCGCAGAAGATGCTCCTACAACAACAACGGGCTCTTCAACCCCTTTTTCACCTACGGCATGTCGCATGACTACCTTGTTCAAAGTCCATTTTTCAAAAGCTTTATCCGCAATTTTATCCATCTCTTTCAATGCCATTGCCTGGTACGTTTCAAACTCCAGGGCAACCACTTCTTCATTATTGGTAAACTCGCGTACAGCACCTACAAAAACACAAATTCCGCCACTTTTGGCATCGCTCAACTCTGCATATACCTTTGCCGTATCTATATCATTAACAATTTCTATTACTTTCTTCATTAGCCTCCGCTTACAGGTGGTATAATTGCAATTTCCTCATTACCGGTCAAAACCAAAGTATCATCTGCATACTCGCTATTAACGGCAACCGCTAGCGAATTCAGCTTTGAAAACTCAGGGTAAGCATCTATTAATCTCTTCTTTAACGAGCCAACGTTAGCCGGCTTTAATTCGTCATTAAAGTTAATCTCAGAACTACCCACAATGTCTTTGGTAATACCGAAAAAAAGTACATTCATATCCGTCTAAAATTAGATAAATTCCAAGTTAGGCATAAAAAATAAGGTGCCATAAAAATGGCACCTATTTTAAAAAAATTATATGATTTTGAGAAAAGACCTACTGGACCGTTACAGCATTCTCAGGTTTGGAATAAAACCCTTTTGGCTGTGCCTGAGTAGATATACTTGCGTTTTCAAAATTAACGGTTTTAGCAGGTTCCTTAACCTTTCCCTCTTCAACTTTATGCCAAGTAATTGACTTAGGCAATAACACCTCATCAACTTTGTTCCATTCAGCATAGTTGATCCAACTAATTTTGTCCGATGGTTCACCACTAAAATAAGTCATGGTATAGCCCAACCATTTCATTTGGTACGTATCTGCATCATAATGAATATAATATTCATCCGTAGAAGATGACCCAACCCCTGCATTATAAGAAATTTTATAACCTGGGTAAGACACACCGTCATAAACCATAGCATCTACTTCTTCATATTTTATACCATCATCGGACAATACAAATGGCATAGCATAGAAATAGAACATTAAATTATGATAGAACTTTGGTTTACCCTCATAATCACCAGTTTTGTCCAAAAGCCAAACTTCTTTTCCATTATACCCTATAGTATTAGCAGGTGTAGATATCTTATCGAATCTCTTGTGAAGATCAATAGTTTGAACTTCATTGAAACCTTCTTTGGGCATTTCAAAAATTAAAGTTTTATAACTTTTCCATGCTTTTAATCCTCCATGAGCTTCAAAAACTTTATTCAACTCAGTTGGATATTTATCCGAATCTACCATTTTCACAACCTCATCTACAGGGGCTGCAGCCTTTTCTTTATTAGGAGCTTGCTTACATGAAAATACTGCTAAGGCCAAGACCAAAAGGTAAAGTTTGTTCATCATTTTAATTCTGTTTTTATTGTTTTAAAAATCGTTAGTCGAGAAAATATGAAGTACTTACCAAATTGAACTATTTTTGTACTACATGCAGGTAACAAAACATATAAGCAGCGCACAAAACCCTTTGATAAAAAAGGTTTTGGTACTAAAAGAAAAATCAAGGGAAAGAAAAAAAACCGGACTCTTTGTCTTAGAAGGTTTGCGAGAACTGCAGATTGCTATTGGTGCCGGTTACTTTATAGAGTCAGTATTATTCTGTGAAGACATTATAGAGAATAGTAACCTCTTACCTACTTTTAATGCAGATCAATTAATATCCGTTAGTGCAGATGTATATAAAAAATTAGCATACAGAGATACTACCGAAGGTGTAATAGCTATTGCAAAAAGTAAAGACCACCAACTTTCATCTTTAGAGTTCAACACAAAGAACCCACTGATCCTAATTGCAGAAGCACCCGAAAAACCGGGCAACATAGGCGCTTTACTTAGAACTGCAGATGCTGCTAATCTTGATGCGGTTTTAATTGCCAACCCAAAGACCGATCTTTATAATCCAAATATTATACGATCAAGTGTAGGATGTGTTTTTTCTAGAAACGTAAAAACGGGCAGTACTAGTGAAATTATTTCCTACTTAAAAAAAGAGGGCTTTCAGGTTTTTTGTGCAGCGCTAACTGCCTCCAAAGATTACTCTACCGTTAGTTTTACAGAACCCTCTGCCATAGTTGTTGGCACAGAACACTCTGGTCTCAGCAATGAATGGTTGCAAAATTCCACCCAAAATATCATTATACCCATGGAGGGTGAAATAGATTCTATGAATGTTTCGGTATCTGCAGCAATACTTATATTTGAAGCAAAACGGCAACGTAAATTAAACACATAGCATTTTATACTTTTTCTATTAATGTTTTCGTTTTCAATTACGCTATATGGACCAAACGATTGTTTTTTATTGTATTCTATTTATACTGGTAGGTGAATTTATACTTGCCACGGTAATGAATTATTTAAACGCAAAGCGTTTTAAAGACCCTATTCCCACAGAAGTTGCCGATGTATTCAACGCTGAAGAATACAAAAAGTCTCAAGCCTATAAGCTTACCAATTATAAATTCGGAATTATTACCTCTGTATTTTCCCTAGTATTAATATTAGCGTTCTTACTATTTGGTGGTTTTGCCTGGGTTGACCAAGTGGCTCAAAACATTAGTAACTACAGTATAGTCCAAGCATTGATTTTCTTCGGAATTATAATGATAGGTAGTGACATCCTTAACCTACCTTTTTCTCATTATCAAACTTTTGTAATTGAAGAAAAGTTTGGATTCAATAAAACAACAAAAGCGACATTTTTCATAGACAAGCTTAAACAGTGGCTAATGACCATAATCGTTGGTGGTATAATACTTTCTCTGATTCTTTGGTTTTTTCAATGGGCCGGCACAAATTTCTGGCTCTACACTTGGGCTTTGATTACCATTTTCACGTTGTTCATGAATTTATTTTATAGCAAACTTATTGTGCCGTTATTTAACAAACAAGAACCTTTGGAAGCCGGTAGTTTAAAAAGTAAAATTGAAAACTATGCCGCAGAAGTTGGTTTTGACCTTCAGAATATTTTTGTAATCAACGGATCTAAGCGCTCAACAAAAGCCAATGCCTATTTTTCTGGTTTTGGAAAAGAAAAGCGCGTAACTCTGTATGACACTTTGATCAATGATTTAGAGGAAGAAGAAATAGTTGCCGTTTTGGCACATGAAATAGGTCATTACAAACGAAAACATATCATTTATAATTTGGCGACTTCAGTTTTACTTACGGGGGTTATGCTATTAATCCTATCACTTTTCATAAACAATCCAGAAGTATCATTGGCAATTGGTGTTGACAGACCTAGTTTTCATGCCGCCTTGATCGGCTTTGGTATACTTTATAGCCCTATTTCTGAGATTACAGGACTGCTAATGAATCATTTTTCAAGAAAATTTGAATATCAAGCAGATGATTATGCTAAACAAACTTACGCAGCTTTACCATTGGTAGCATCACTAAAGAAGTTATCAAAAAACAGTCTTAGCAACCTAACTCCACATCCGGCATATGTATTTATGCATTATTCCCACCCACCGTTAATCGATCGCATTCGTAATTTAAAGGCATAATTTTTGTTGCCCATCATTTAAGATTATCTTATTTTTAATCTAGTATGACACAGGCAGCAATAGAAGAGGAAAACAAGCTCATAGCTCAAGAGTACAAAGAGTTACTTAGAATTAGTTATCAAACCTTAACCGATGAGGATAAAAAACTAATACGTAGCGCTTTTGAAGTAGCTGTTGATGCGCACAAAACCCAGCGAAGAAAATCTGGCGAGGCATATATTTTTCACCCCATAGCGGTGGCAAAAATTGTAGCTTCGGAGATTGGACTTGATGCGGTTTCCATTGCCTCTGCCCTATTACATGATGTTGTTGAGGATACAGAGTATACCTTAGACGACATTGATCGTATGTTTGGTGAAACCGTGGCGCGGATTGTTGATGGACTCACAAAAATATCTCATTTAAAAAAAGACATGAACATCTCCCAACAAGCGGAGAATTTCAGAAAAATGCTCTTGACCTTAAATGATGATGTTAGGGTTATCATCATAAAGATAGCCGACCGTTATCACAATATGCTCACTATGGATTCTATGCCAGAGCATAAACAAGTGAAAATTGCCTCTGAAACCTTGTACATTTATGCTCCTCTTGCACATAGAATTGGTCTTTACAACATTAAGACAGAGCTAGAAGATCTAAGTTTAAAGTATACGGAACCGGAAGTCTACAACTCCATCAAGGATAAAATAGAAGACACCAAAGAAGATCAGCAAGCCTATATTGATGCATTTTCTGGCACTATAGATAATTCTTTAAAAAAGGAAGGGCTTAACTATATCATTAAAGGGAGGATGAAATCTATCTTCTCTATGCGCAAAAAGATGATTGCCCAAAATGTCACTTTTGAGGAAATCTATGACAAGTTTGCCATAAGAATCATCTACAAATCTGACTTACAGAACGAGAAGTTTTTAGCTTGGAAAATCTATTCTATAGTTACGGATCACTTTACCCCCAACCCCGTTAGATTGCGAGATTGGATATCATCTCCTAAATCTACCGGATATGAAGCCCTACACATTACCGTTATGGGACCAAAAGGCAAATGGGTAGAAGTACAGATCAGAAGTGAAAGAATGCACGAAATTGCCGAAAAAGGGTATGCGGCGCATTTTAAATACAAACATGGCGACCAAAAAGAACAAGGAATAGAAGTTTGGCTGAACAAACTTCAAGAAGCTTTGGAAAATGCAAATACCAATGCTGTTGATTTTGTAGAGGAATTTAAGCTAAACCTATATTCAAAAGAAATTTTTGTTTTTACCCCAAAAGGAGAATTAAGGTCTTTACCTAAAGGCGCTACACCGTTAGATTTTTCTTTCAATATCCACACTGAAGTGGGCATGAGAACCCGTGGGGCTAAAGTAAACGGCAAACTGGTACCTTTAAATACCACCCTTTCAAGTGGAGACCAAGTAGAGATCATTACATCTGACCAGGCAAAACCAAATCAAAACTGGTTAGATTATGCTACTACTGCCAGAGCCCGTGCTAAAATTAAATCTGTACTTAGAGAAGAGAAAAAAGTTGTAGCCGAAGATGGAAAAGAGATTTTACGCCGTAAACTAAAATCTCAAAAGATTACGCTTAATGAAGATTCCATAAACAAAATGGTGACCTTCTTTAAGTTAAAGACAAGTTTAGATTTATTCTATCGTGTAGGCATTGGCTCCATAGACAATGCCATGATTAAAGACTTTGCATCATCTTACAGTAATGCATTCATTAGTTTCTTCAAGAACAGAATGCGCAAATCTCCAACACCGGAAGACATCAACAAAGATGAAATTACATCTAAGTATGATATGCTGGTTTTTGGTAAAGAAGAAGAAAAACTAGAGTATAAACTATCTCAATGCTGCAACCCTATTCCTGGTGATGATGTTTTTGGTTTTGTAAGTGTTTCAGAAGGAATTAAAGTTCATAAAAAGAACTGTCCAAATGCCATATCGTTACAATCTAATTACGCGTATAGAATTATTAGCGCAAAATGGATCGATTCTTCTCAACAAGAATACCAAGCAGATATTGTAATGACGGGAATTGACAATTTAGGTTTGGTCAGTGATATAACAGAAGTTATTTCTGATATTATGCACGTAAATATGCGAAATTTAAATTTCAGTACAGATGGTGGCACCTTTAAAGGTAAGATTACGGTTGTAGTCAAAAACAAAGCTGTCTTGAAAAAATTGACCGATAATCTTATGAACATCAACGGTATTGATAAAGTTACCCGTATTTAGAAAAAGGAAATTAAAATTTAACTGTACCTTTGTGCATTAATGCAGTAAATATGTCTTCTGATAAAAATCAAGAAATTGTAAAAAACGTCTTCACTACCTTTTTAGAGGACAAAGGACATAGAAAAACACCCGAACGCTACGCTATTCTACAAGAAATTTACGAAAGTGATGAGCATTTTGATATAGAGTCACTCTACATCAAAATGAAGAATAAAAATTATCGTGTAAGTAGGGCAACTCTCTATAACACCATTGAACTTCTATTAGATTGTAAATTGGTTCGCAAGCATCAATTTGGTAAAAACCAGGCGCAATATGAAAAATCATACTTTGACCGTCAGCACGATCATGTAATCTTAACGGATACGGGTGAAGTAATGGAATTTTGCGACCCTAGAATACAATCTATCAAAAAAACAATTGAAGAAGTTTTTGATATTAAGATAAATACACATTCCCTATATTTTTATGGGACTAAAAATACTCCTGCCAAAGATGCAGGTAAAAAAGAAATAAAATAAGACTAACCAAGTATATAATATTTAGATGGCAGTAGATTTATTGTTAGGCCTACAATGGGGTGACGAAGGAAAAGGTAAGATAGTTGATGTATTAACCGAAAATTATGACATTATTGCTCGCTTTCAAGGCGGACCAAATGCCGGTCATACTTTAGAATTTGATGGTATTAAGCATGTTTTACACACTATTCCTTCAGGTATTTTTCACAAAAATGCGGTAAACGTAGTTGGTAATGGGGTGGTTATAGACCCTGTTATCTTTAAAAAAGAATTAGATGCATTAAAGAAGTTTAATTTAGATGTAAATTCTAAATTATTCATTTCAAGAAAAGCACATTTAATTTTACCTACCCACCGTTTACTTGATGCAGCCTCAGAAGCATCTAAAGGAAAAGCAAAAATTGGTTCTACTTTAAAAGGTATTGGTCCTACATACATGGATAAGACCGGTAGAAACGGTATGCGTATCGGTGATCTGGAATTAAACGACTGGAAAGATAAATACCGTAGCCTAGCCAATAAGCATGAAGCCATGATCAGCTTTTATGACGTAGACATTCAATATGATTTGGCTGAGCTAGAATCAGATTTCTTCAAAGCTGTAGAAGAATTGAAAAAATTGACCTTTATAGATAGCGAAGAATATCTATATCAAGCTCAAAAAGCGGGTAAAAAAATATTGGCGGAAGGTGCACAAGGATCATTGTTAGATATTGATTTTGGTACATACCCATTTGTAACCTCATCAAATACTACTGCAGCAGGAGCATGTACAGGTTTAGGTGTAGCCCCTAATCAAATCGGAGAGGTAAAAGGTATTTTTAAAGCGTATACAACAAGAGTTGGTAGCGGTCCTTTCCCTACAGAGCTTTTTGACGAGGATGGTGAAACTATGGGCCGTGTAGGTAATGAATTTGGAGCTACTACCGGTAGACCAAGACGTTGTGGATGGTTAGATTTGGTTGCCTTAAAATATGCGGTTCGTGTTAATGGCGTAACTGAGCTAATGATGATGAAAGGAGATGTTCTTAGTGGATTTGAAAAACTAAAAGTTTGTACCGCTTATAATTACAAAGGTGAACAAATAGAGCATTTTCCATATAACATTGAAGCAGAGAATGTAACTCCCGTTTATTCTGAAATGGATGGTTGGAAAGAAGATTTAACCAAAATGACCTCTGCCGATCAATTACCAAAAGCATTAAATGCATATATAGATTTTCTAGAGAAAGAATTAGAAGTGCCTATTAAAATTGTTTCTGTGGGTCCAGATAGAACGCAGACAATTCTAAGATAAGCATTAAGCGGCTAGAACAGGTTGTTCAACTTTTGAGAATGGCGATATAGGGAAATACCTTTATCGCCATTCTTTTTTTTTGTATTTTCAAGTTTATGTAAAATTTACATTTTACAATTCAACAACAACTTAACGACAACTCAAAAAAATGAAAAAAACCACCTGCTCAACTTTGCTTTTTTTTCTTGTATTGACAATAGCTTGTAAAACAGAAAAAAAAGACAAAGCTGAAGAACAAACCGTTACCCAACAACAAACCGAAAACGAATGGATCACCCTATTTGATGGCACATCTACAAAAGGATGGCGAGCTTATAACGGAAAAGAATTACCACCTGGCTGGATAGCAAAAGACGGAGAACTACAATTTGACACCGAATTAGGTAAGGAACAAGACTACACCGGCGGCACGGATATTATATATGGAGCTGAAGAATTTGACAATTTTGAACTCTACGTAGAATGGAAACTACCAAAGGGTGGTAACAGTGGCATTTTCTACCATTTAAAAGAAGGGTATGATAGCCCACCGGAAGTTGCTCCTGAATACCAATTGATAGATGACGAAAATTACGCAAGCATTCACGACCTTACAGATTACAATTTAAGTTTAGGGTATACTGACAACCCGGAAGAACTAAAGCCATTACAACAGACCGCATCTGATTATGCCATGCACGCAGCAGACCCTGAAGGGAAAATTCTGCACCCTGTTGGCGAATGGAATACTACAAGAATAATTTTCACCCCAGACCAGGTAGAACATTGGTTGAACGGTAAAAAAGTAGTTTCCTTTGTTCCATGGGATGAAGCCTGGTACGAAAAAAAGAATTCAGATAAATGGAAAAACAGCGAAGATTACGGCAAGTTTAAAACTGGCTATATCGGTTTTCAAGATCATTCTAGCCCTATTTGGTTCAGAAATATAAAAATCAAAAAATTATAACCACCACACCAATGAACAAAAGAGACTTTTTAAAGAACGCAGCGGCATTGTCCACATTTGTATTATTACCATCTGGACTCTGGTCTTGTAAAAAAGAAGTAAAAAAACTGACCAGATTACGTACGGCGCATATTGGTGTAGGTAATATGGGGGCAGAAGACTTAAAAGCCATTTCATCTCACAATAAAGTGGATGTCACTGCACTTTGTGATGTTGACGCCAACAATCTGGCTGCAGCAAAAGAACTTCACCCAAATGCAAAAACGTATACAGATTACAGAGTAATGTTGAAAGAAATGGGTGATGAAATAGATGCAGTAGTTGTATCTACACCTGATCACACCCATGCTCCCGCTTCTATGATGGCAATGGAAATGGACAAACCCGTATATTGTCAAAAACCCCTCACCCATTATGTATCAGAGGCCAGGGCTATGAATAAACTAGCTCAAGAAAAAGGATTGGTCACTCAAATGGGAATTCAGGTTCATTCATTTTATGACTATAAACTTGCCACCTTATTGATTCAATCTGGTATTATAGGCAAGGTACACACGGTTCGTGCATGGTCCCCAAAAGATTGGGGTTATGACGGACCTGAACCTACAGGTTCTGACCCGGTTCCTGATTCGTTAGACTGGAATCTATGGTTGGGCACCTCAGCAGAGAGACCATATAAAGAAGGTTTTTACCACCCTGGGAATTGGAGAAAACTAGTTGATTATGGTTGTGGAACATTGGGCGATATGGGAGTTCATATTTTTGACACCCCTTATAACGCACTGGCTTTACAGGTACCCAAAACCATAAAAAATGAATGCAGGGAACCTAATGGGTTTGGCTTTCCTCAAAACAATGTAGTAACCTATGAGTTTCCACAAACTGAATTTACTACAGAAACATTAAAATGGGTTTGGTACGACGGTCCCGGTGCACCAAAAGATCATGAGGATTTAATTTTACCGGGTGCGGAAAATATATTCGCCAAAGATGATAGTTCCAAGGATAGTATGGAAGATAAAATGTCCTTAGAAACTAAAACTGCAGATGAAGGCACACTACCAGATCAAGGTGCTATGTTCATTGGAGAAAAAGGAAGGTTATTGCTACCTCACTTTATGCAACTACCTAAAAAAATAGTAGACGGTAAATACGTAGACATTTCCGCAGAAATAGAAGCAGTGGAAAAAGCGAACAATATGGGCAAACCTATTCGTAATTATGATACTGAAGGTCCTAAACATTATCATCAGTTTGTAGATGCTTGTCTAGGTACAGATACCACTACAGCACCATTTTCATATGCATCAAGGTTAACGGAAACTATATTATTAGGTGTCATTGCCGGTAGATTCCCCAACCAAGTATTGCACTGGGATAGTGAAAATGCCAAGTTTGCCGAAGAAGAAGCAAATGCATTTTTACAAGGCGATTATAGAAACTTCTAATCAATATTATATCATAAAAAACCACTTTCGAGTGGTTTTTTTATACCTATCTTTAAAAGAACATACCACCACCAACCTTTTCATCAATGTCAAAAATCTTTAATATCATCTTTAGATGTATTCTACTGTTCAAAGGCATTCTAATCCTTGAAAGCTGTAAAGAAAGTACTCCTCCAATAATTGACATAAAACCGCATTCTTCAATTGTCCTTATAGGAAATAACTTGGGATCTAGAATGATGGAGTATGGAAGCTTAGAAACAGAATTTCATTTGCGTTATCCTACAGATTCCCTTTTTATAAGAAATATGTGCGATGCCGGAGACACCCCAGGCTTTAGGCCACATTCTGGTCGCGTTTCCCCATGGGCTTTTCCCGGTGCAGAGAATTTTCAAACAGAACTTGCACAAAATTCTGGAAGTGAAGGAGAGTTTGAAACGCCAGACGAATGGCTAACTCGTCTTAAAGCTGATATTGTCCTGGCCTTTTTTGGTTACAATGAATCATTTGAAGGCGCTGAAGGTTTAGATAATTACAAAAAAGAATTAGATGCATTCATAAAGCATTCATTAAAACAACGCTATAATGGCACCACTGCACCGCAATTGGTATTGATTTCCCCTATTGCTTTTGAAGACTTATCAGACCATATAGATGTCCCTAATGGTCAATTAGAGAATAAGAATCTAAATTTATATACTGCTGCAATGAGCGAAGTTGCAAAAGCAAACAACATACCTTTTATTAACGTTTTTGAAGCATCAAAAAAATGGTTTAAAAATACCAATGATGATTTCACCATTGATGGCGCACAAATGAATAAAGTAGGCTATGAAACTTTTGCCAAATTCTTAGCTGATCAACTTACCGGCAATACTTCCGTAAAACTAGAAAATAAGAGAGAAGCAATTAAAGAAGCTGTTCTAGAAAAAAATTTCTATTGGCACAATGATTATAAGATACCCAATGGCGTGCATGTTTTTGGCAGAAGACACGCACCCTACGGACCAGACAATTATCCGTATGAAATAAGAAAAACAAGAGAATTAACAGCGATCAGAGATACTGCTATCTGGGTGGCAGCACAGGGAAATACATATAACCTTAAAGCTGCAGATGCATTAACAAGCAAATTGCCCCCAGTAACCAGCAATTATAATTTGAGCGAAGGAGATGCTATTCATTACAAATACGGAGAAGAAGCTCTAAAAACATTGACCGTACCAAAGGGCTATAAAATAGAATTGTTTGCCTCGGAAAAGGAATTCACCAATTTGGCAAATCCTGCACAAATTTCCTTTGATAACAAAGGTCGTTTATGGGTTGCTACCCTACCCTCTTATCCACATTACAGACCGGGCGATGCCAAGCCAAACGACAAGATTATTATTTTAGAAGATACCGATAACGATGGCAAAGCTGATAAGGAAACAGTATTTGCCGAGAACTTACATTTACCCATTGGATTTGAGTTCTCTGCGGAAGGTGTTTATGTAAGCCAAGGCACTACCCTAAAATTATTTAAAGACACTGATGGTGACGATAAAGCTGATACGATAGAAACTATACTAAGCGGGTTTGATGATCATGACACCCATCATGCCATTTCTGCTTTTTGTGCAGACCCTTCTGGCGCTTTTTATATGTCAGAGGGCATATTTCTTCACACCAACGTAGAAACTTCATACGGTCCGGTACGTGCTACCAACGGTGGGTTTTATAGATATAATCCACAGCGTAAACATTTGGAGCGAACCTTGCAAGTGCCTGTTCCTAATCCGTGGGGTATTGCTTTTGATGATTGGGGGCAAGATTTCTTTTTGCACACCTCTGGTCCTAAAGTAAATTGGATGATGCCCAGTTCTTTAAAGCCCATCTACGGAATTTCATCACCGTTAACGGAAGAGTTGATCGAAGAAGCACATCGTGTAAGACCAACTTCTGGTCTGGAATTTGTTTCAAGCAGCCACTTTCCGGAAGAAATACAGGGCGATATGTTACTAGCCAATTCCATTGGCTTCCTAGGATTAAAACAACACCGAATGTTAGAAGACGGCACCGGTTATACTACCAAACACCGACAAGATTTAATAACAAGCACTGATCCTAATTTTAGACCGGTTGAGCTAGAATTTGCTCCAGATGGTTCACTTTATCTAGTAGATTGGCATAATGTATTAATTGGACACATGCAACACAATGCCCGTGACCCATTACGTGACCATGTACATGGTAGAATTTATAGGATTACTTACCCTTCTAGACCTTTGATAATACCTGCACAAATTGATGGTGCAACAATATCCCAACTTTTTGAGAATTTAAAATTGCCAGAATACAGAACACGCTATAGAACCCGTAGGGAATTAAGGGGAAGAAATGCGACAGAGGTATTGGACTATTTAAAAATTTGGATTACCAGCTTAGATAAGAACGACCCCAATTATGAACATCATAGGATAGAGGGTTTGTGGGTATCTTGGGGAATGAACAAGGTAGACCAACCATTACTGGAGTCATTGTTAAAATCTAACGACCACAGAGTACGATCTGCCGCAGTTAGGGTCACAAGGTATATGGGGCATCAATTGAACAATGCACAAGAATTACTGAAGAGTGCTGCAAATGACTCCCACGGTAGAGTTAGGTTAGAAGCTATAACAGCAGCATCATGGTTGCCAAAATCTGAAGGAATGGAAATTCTAGAAGTCGCAAAACAACATCCACTAGATGAATGGATGACCGATGCGTTCAATTTTGCGGAAACTAGATTAACAGGTAACTTCCTAAAAACTAATAAAGAAGAATTATTAGCATCACATTTAAAGGGTGCAGATTTAGAAGTTTTTGCCAAAGGAAAAAAAATATATGAAACCGAGGGTTACTGTATAACTTGTCATCAAGAAAGCGGTACCGGATTACAAAAAGCCGGTTACCCAACACTAGTGGGGCAAGAATGGGTTTTGGGCAATGAAGAAAGATTGATAAAATTAGCACTTCACGGACTTTACGGACCAATGAATATCATGGGCAACCATTACAAAGGTCAAGTACCCATGATGGCTTTCAAAGGGCTGTTAAATGATGATGAAATTGCTGCTGTACTAACATATGTTAGAAATTCATTTGGCAATAAAGCATCGGTCATCGATCCTGACAAGGTAAAAGAAATTAGGGAAGCCACTAAAGACCGTAATAAGTTCTATACCGCAGACGAGTTGTTACAAGAGCATCCTATGAACTGATTCAATAAAATAGAGACCATATGAAATTCAAATATGCTACATTACTAATTTTAACCATATTAATAGCTTGTGGTGAAAAAACAAAAAGTAAAAAAGAAATCATTTCAGAAGAAATTAAAGCTCCACACATTGTTTTTGTCACTGGCGAGGAAGAGTACAGGTCAGAGGAAACGTTTCCTATGTTGGCAAAATTGGCAAAGAGAGAATTAGGCGCAAAAGTCTCCATTGCCTATTCTATTGACAGCTCAGGATTTATTGACCCCAACAGAACTGACCATATTGAAGGATTAGAAGCTTTGGAAACTGCTGATTTAATGGTCGTATTCATGCGTTTTAGAAACCTACCTAAAAAAGAACTAAATTACATAACCAATTATGTAGAATCGGGCAAACCAATTGTGGGTTTTAGAACAACTACCCATGCATTTAAATATGATAATGACTCTACTTTAACAACATATAATGAAGAATGGCCCGCAAAAGTTTTTGGGCAACAATGGATTACGCACCATGGTCACTTTGATGATGGCAAATTTCCTGTCACGGATATTTCAATTAAAGAAGGTAAAAGTGATAATCCAATTTTAAACGGCTTTTCTGAATTTGAAGCATATTCATGGTTATACCATGTTGATGGCGGAGATTGGAAATTGCAGGGCGATAGTAAACCTATTTTAATGGGGCATTCCACCAAATCTCAACACGAAATGAATGGCAAACTAGACCAATTTTCTTTGGACAACCCCGTTGCTTGGACAAAAAGCTATACTGGAACTTCTGGCAAACCTGCAAGAGTATTCTTCACTACCCTTGGTCACCCTTATGATTTTAAACTTCCCGTAATGCGCAAAATTGCCATGAACGGAATATATTGGGCGTTAGGCAAAGAGGACAATATCCCTAAGGAAGGAGTAAATGTAATATTAGATGAGCCGTTTGAACCAAGCAACTCGGGTTTTGGGCAGAAATTTAAAAAGAATCAAAAACCATTAACCAATTTTTAAAGTATGGCTTTATCACGAAAAAATTTCATCAAAACCAGTGGATTAGGAGCTTTGGCACTAGGTACTGCATCTTTTACAGCTAACTCGAACAGTAAAAAAACAGCAAACAATACCAATCATCAACTTAGCATTGGATTGGCTTCCTATACACTTAGAAAATATAGCTTAGATGAACTCATAGATATCACAGAGCGCTTAGGTTTAAAAGATGTAGCCTTTAAAAGCTTTCATTTACCATACGAAGCAGACAAGAAAGAACTCACCTTTATACGTGAAAAAGTTACTGCAAGGGGACTCAATTTATATGGCGGTGGGGTCATTTATATGAAATCACCTGAAGATGTGGAAACCTATTTCAATTATGCTGATAATGCAGGTTTGCCTATGATTATTGGAGCACCGGAACATGATTTATTACCATTGGTAGAGCAAAAGGTAAAAGAGACGGGTATCAAATTGGCCATACACAATCACGGTCCGGAGGATGTAGTTTTTCCCTCCCCAAAAAGTGTCTATGAAAAAATTAAGGGCTTAGATTCCAGAATAGGTCTATGCATAGATGTTGGTCATACTTTTAGGCTAGGACTTGACCCGGCAGAAGAACTTATAAAATATCAAGATAAATTATTTGATGTCCACATAAAGGATATAGATGCGCCAATAGAAAAAGGTCAAAAAACCATTTTAGGCCACGGCAAAATGGACTTACCTGCCATTTTAAGTACTTTAAAGAAGATTAATTATGCCGGTATTGTTGCTATAGAATATGAGAAAGACGCCAACCACGCCATTTATGGACTGTCAGAATCTGTAGGATACATAAGAGGTGTTTTAAAAATGATATAATTTCTGACCTGGATTATAAATAATAACACGGTATAAATTGCTTTGTACAAAAGTCACTTTTGCACAAGTAAATGTCAAAAGTATCTTAACCATGGTAAGGCTCTTTTAAAATATCCTATTTTTGAAAAAATTTTTAGGTTGAAAAAGATTTATTCAGTTGTTCTTTTGTTCTTTGCCTGTTCTTTTTTTGGTATTGCCCAGCAAGATGGCAATGAAGAAGAACCCAAGCAAATTAATATTGTTTACGGTGCCAACTTCACTAAAAACGAAGCTGAATACCCAGGCGCCTCTATATTCAGTAAAGATACACGCCAAGTACAATTTGAACACCAAGGTGCCGATCTGTGGTGCGATGTAGCAATTTACTACCAATTAGAAAACCGTTTAGAAGCTATTGGCAATGTCATTTTAAAACAGGGTGACTCCATAAAAATGACCAGTAAAAAAATCAACTATTTGGGCGATGTAAAACTGGCAAAGGCTTGGGGTAATGTAGTTCTTACTAATTCTGACATGACGTTAAGAACAGATACCCTTCGCTTAGATCGTGAAAAACAAGAAGCATTTTATCAAGATAATGGTACTGTAGTTGATTCCGCAAATACATTGACTAGTAAAATTGGCAAGTATTTTATGGAACTCAAAAAGTATCAGTTCTTAGATAGTGTTCATGTTCAAAACCCGGAATACACTTTAGATTCTGAACAGCTAGATTACTATACAACTTCTAAAAATGCTTACATGTACGGGCCGTCGACCATAAACGGAGAAACGTATAAAATTTATTGTGAAAGAGGGTTTTACGACACCAAGGTAGAAACTGGCTATGGTATCAAAAACACGCGTATAGATTATAACAATCGTATTATTGAAGGTGACAGTGTGTACTTCAACAAAGTACAAGAATTTGCTTCGGCCACCAATAACATTACCGTAACAGATACTATTAACAAAGGTATCATAAGAGCGCATTATGCAGAAGTGTTCAAAGCTAAAGATTCTGTTTTCGCTACCAAGAGAGCTGTTTCTATTTCTGTTCAAGAAAGAGATTCGCTGTATGTACATGGAGATACCTTAATGGTCACCGGCAAACCAGAAGATCGTGTTCTAAGAGCGTTTAGAAATGCAAAATTTTACAAAACAGATTTGAGCGGTAAGTGCGACAGTATTCATTCCGAGGAAAAGACAGGCATTACTCAATTGATAAAAAACCCCATTATTTGGAACGGTGCCAACCAGATGACAGGCGATAGTATTCATTTAAAATCGAACTTGGAAACCGAAAAGCTAGATTCTTTAAAAGTACTAAAGAACGCCTTTATAATTTCTTTAGACAGTGTAAGCATGACAGGCTACAATCAAGCTAAAGGAATTAATTTGTTCGGCAAGTTCATTGATAACGAGCTAAAACTAATTGATCTGGTTCAAAATACAGAGGTGGTATATTATATGTATAACGATGATGATGAACTTATTGGAATTGACAAAACGGTCTGCAGTAAAATCAGAATCACCATGGTAGATAATGATATAGAAGATCTGACCTTTTACACCGATCCAGATGGCGATATCTTCCCCGAAAAAGATTTACCGGAAAACAGTAGAATATTAAAAGGATTTGTATGGCGTGGCGATGAGCGCATACTAACCAAGGAAGATATATTTGATGAAGACGATAATAACCTGAAACTCGTGGTTATTAATGGTATAGACAACCCCATTGATATTGATGCAGAAGAACAGCAACGTAGTCAAAACGAATCTGACCCTGTCAACAACATACCTGCGCAAGACAAAGCAACAGATCCCAAAAAATCTGTAAAACCTAAAAAGGTGAAATAAATATTTCACATGAACAAGGACTTTTTAAAATACCAAGCACAAACCTCTCCGTATCCTTTAGGAATGGAGGTTTCATATGCAAATGGCAGTTATATTTATGATACAGCAGGTAATGCACACTTAGATTTTGTGGCGGGGGTTTCCGCTTGTACACTTGGGCATTGTCACCCCAAAGTAGTGGAAGCCATTAAACATCAAGTTGAAAAATACATGCATGTTATGGTGTATGGTGAGTATGCACAATCACCGGCAACCGACTACACAAAGCTATTGGCCGAACAATTGCCTGCACCTTTAGAGGTAACTTATCTGGTGAACTCCGGCACGGAAGCTATTGAAGGAGCATTAAAATTGGCGCGGCGATATACAGGTCGCTCAGAAATTATTGCTGCAAAATCCGCATATCATGGCAATACGATGGGTAGCCTCAGTTTAATGGATTTTGAAGAACGCAAAAGTGTTTTCCGACCACTCTTGCCCGATGTTTACCATATAAAATTCAACAACGAAAAAGATTTAGAAAAGATCACTACCAAAACGGCCTGTGTCATATTGGAAACCATACAAGGTGGTGCCGGCTTTATTTTACCGGAGAACAATTATTTAAAAAAAGTTAAGGATCATTGTACAGCTGTTGGTGCATTATTAATATTGGATGAAATACAACCTGGTTTTGGCAGAACGGGAAAGCTGTTTGCATTTGAACATTTCAACTGTGTGCCAGATATACTTGTAATTGGCAAAGGAATGGCATCTGGTCTTCCTGTAGGTGCCTTTACAGCAAGCAAAAAGATTATGCACAGTCTAAGTGATAATCCTAAAATGGGACATATAACTACTTTTGGCGGCAATCCGGTAATTGCGGCATCTAGCTTAGCTACTTTGAACGTATTACTGAATTCTTCGTTAATAGCAGACACATTAAAAAAAGAACAACTCTTTAAAGAACTTTTAAAACATCCAAAGATAAAAGAGGTCAGAGGCAAAGGTCTCATGCTGGCCCTAATTATGGATTCACCAGAAACGGCCAATGAACTAGTACTAAGAGCCAAGGATAAAAATTTGATTTTATTTTGGCTATTGTTTGAAAATAGGGCCGTACGTATTTCTCCACCATTGACCATATCAGAATTGGAAATTAGAGAAGGATGTGCCATTATTTTAGCGCTACTTAACGCTATGTAAATCAATGTTGTTAACTAATTTGTTAATAATATAGATTGGCACAATGGCTGAAAGCCCTTACAAACACTTACTTTTAATATATCTTGTAAAACTAAATAGTGCCTATGGCGTTAGAATCTAACGAGAGACCGGACAAGCCAATTACGAAATTTGAATCAATGTTAAAGACAGATGATGTCTACTTCTTTGATGCCGAAGATTTTGAAGATATTATACACCACTATTTAAACCATGGTAAAATTTCCTTGGCTAAAAAGGGGATAAAAATTGGGCTGCAACAACATCCGGGTTCTATTGAACTTAAGTTGCTTCAAGTAGAGGTGATGGTTTTTGAAAACCAAATGGAAAAGGCTGAAGCCCTTTTAGATGAATTGCAGTTACTTGACAATCATAACGAAGAAATTTATATACAACGTGCCAATATTTTATCCAAATTGGATAATCATGAAGGTGCAATAGAGCTTTTGCAAAAAGCGCTTAGTATTACCAATAACAGTTTTGATGTGTATAGCCTTTTGGGCATGGAGTATTTATTTATGGACAACTTTGATAGTGCCAAAGAAAGCTTCATGAAATGTGTAGAGTTCGATGAGCAAGATTATTCATCGCTATATAATGTAGTATACTGTTTTGAATTCTTAGAAGACTATGAAGGTGCCATTGTATATTTAAATGGTTATTTAGAAAAAAATCCATATTGTGAAGTTGCTTGGCACCAATTGGGCAAACAGTATTACTATAAAGAAATGTATAGTGAAGCTTTGACCGCATATGATTTTGCCATTATTTCAGACGATACATTTATTGGGGCTTATTTTGAAAAAGGCAAAGTTCTTGAAAAATTAGGCAGATATAAAGAAGCTATAGAAAACTACGAAACTACCATATCCATTGAAGATCCAACCTCACATGCATTTTTAAGAATAGGAAAATGCTATGAAAAATTAAAGGATACTGATATGGCCAAGTATTATTTCTACCAAACAGTTCACGAAGATCCTTTATTGGACAAAGGCTGGTTGGCCATCACCAATTTGTACTACAATAAAAGAGATTTTGAAAAAGCGGTATTCTATATTAACAAAGCGTTGAATATAGATGGTGAAAACCCACAGTATTGGAAAAAATGTGCTAAAATACACATGGCGCTAGAGAATTACGACCAAGCTGACTTTGCTTTTAAACAAGCCGTAGATTTAGGCAATTACGAATTGGATACTTGGCTAAAATGGGCAGAGGTCGTAAGAATCAACGGTGAAACCGAAGCTGCTGTTCAAATACTTTCCCAAGGAAGGGAATTTTACCCTGAAAGTTTAAAATTGTTATATAGATCTGTAGGTTATCTACTATTGGCAAATGATCCTATAAACGCACGAATTATGCTAATGGATGCTTTAAAGATTGATATAAAACAGAAAAAGCTTCACCTGTTCACTGAAAATTTCCCTCAATATGGCAAATCTGAATGGACCCAGGAAATTGTAAAAAAATACAATAAAACCAAGTAGAAAAGGTTCTACACCATATGGAAAATAGAAAACTTAAAGATTATACCGTAATTTCTTTAAAAGGAATGGCAATGGGCATTGCTGAACTGGTACCTGGGGTATCTGGAGGTACAATAGCTTTTGTTACAGGTATTTACGAAGAGTTCATCACCTCTATCAACAACCTCAATCTAACGACCCTAAAAGTTTTAAAGGAAGAAGGCTTTAAAAGTTTTTGGGAAAAATTGAACGGCAACTTTCTTTTGGCCTTGGTCATAGGTATGATGATCAGTATTTTCTCTTTATCAAAAATAATTGCCTGGCTTTTAGAAGAGCACCCTATACCTACTTGGTCTTTCTTCTTTGGCTTGGTTTTAGCAAGTGTTATATTCGTTGCAAAATCCATTAAAAAATGGAATATACTTGCCATTGTACTATTTGTTGTAGGAACTGCAAGTGCATTTTATATTACGACCCTACCCCCTTCTGCAAGTTCTGGTAGCTTGCCCTTTATTTTCCTATCTGGGGCTATTGCTATTTGCGCAATGGTTTTACCCGGTATTTCCGGATCCTTTATTCTAGTATTACTTGGGTCTTACAGAACTGTTTTAGAAGCCGTCAATGAAAAAGATTTTGGCGTTATTATTACATTCGCTTTTGGTGCTGCTTTTGGTATTTTAAGTTTTGCCAGAATCTTAAAATGGATGTTTACCAATTATAAAGATGCCACACTTGCGGTGTTAACTGGTTTTATTTTAGGTTCTTTAAATAAAATATGGCCTTGGAAAAACATCATAGAAATTATTCAAATTGGAAAAAAAGAAATCATAATTGATGAAAATATTTCACCTTTTGCTTTTCAAGGTGACAATCAATTAACTTTTGCCATCGTAGCTGCTATCATCGGTTTTTCCCTTATTTTTATATTGGAAAAATCCGCTTCAAAGAAGTAATGCGATAACCTACATGAACACACCCCGTACCTTTACCGATAAATTTTTCTTGGTTGTTAAAGGACTTTGTATGGGCGCCGCCAATAAGGTTCCTGGCGTATCGGGTGGTATAGTTGCTTTCGTAGGTGGTTTTTACGAAGAATTTATTTACTCTTTACAAAAAGTAAATGCAAAAGCATTTAAGCTATTTGTCAATGGCAGGTTTAAAAGTTTCTACCGCTATATTAACGGCTCATTCTTAACATTGCTTATTTTTGGCATGCTGGTAAGTTATTTTAGCATTTCAAAAGTGTTAGATTATTTTCTAGTGAAACGGGAACTCTACGTTTGGGCCACATTCTTTGGCATGATACTAGGATCCATCTATTATATAGGTAAAGATTTCGACTATTGGAAAAAGAAAACCTTTACCGCCGCGTTCATTGGCCTAGCTGTAGGCATTGCAATAAGTTTTCTTAGTCCGGCAAAAGAAAATGACAATCTACTATTTATCTTTTTATGTGGCATGATCAGTGTTTCAGGTATGACCTTGCCCGGTCTATCAGGTTCTTTCATTTTAATCTTACTAGGCAATTACGTATTGTTATTAGTAGATTCAGTTAACGCATTATACGATACATTTTCAGAATTATTGGTCGGTGATTTTAGTTTTACGAACAATACGGAGCGTTTACATACATTAAAAATACTTGCTGTCTTTACTTTGGGGTCTGCAACCGGCCTTGTAACCTTATCACACTTGTTAACCTATGTATTAAAACATTACAAGCATGTAACCACGGCAACAATTCTTGGCTTTATCACAGGATCATTAGGCGTGGTCTGGCCATGGAAAAAGACAATTTATAAAACAGATTTTGACGGAAACCTCATATTAGATTCTAATGGAAAGCAAATAATTATGAATTATGAGCGTTTTCTTCCGGATTTGACCATTGTAGAAAATTGGATCGCGATTTTCTTTATAATAATCGGTATTAGTATTTTGCTACTTTTAGATTGGTATGGAAAAAACAGAAGAACAGAAAGCTAATTATGGCTTAATAGGAAAAAATATTTCCTATTCATTTTCAAGAGGGTATTTTAAAAAGAAATTTGAAGAAATGGGCTTAAACGACCATGTCTACCAAAACTTTGACCTAACCTCAATTTCAGATTTTCCAGCAATCTTCAAGAATACTAAAAATGTAAAAGGGCTGAACGTTACCATACCATACAAAGAAGAGGTCATGGATTTTTTAAACGACATTGATCCCGCAGCTAAAAAAATTGGTGCAGTGAACACCATAAAAGTCAGTAAAGAAGGTCTTAAAGGCTTTAATACAGATGCATATGGATTTAAAAAATCACTTGAACCACATTTAAAAAAGCACCATCAAAAAGGATTGATTTTAGGTACGGGCGGGGCTTCTAAAGCTATAGCCTACGTTCTTAAAGAATTAGATATCACCTATTCTTTTGTCTCCAGAAGTGGTAAAAATAATGGATTCACCTATGATGAATTGACGGATGATATTATAGAAGAACATACGTTGATCATTAATTGTTCTCCCGTAGGCACATTTCCCGACATTGAAAAAAAACCAAATATACCCTACAGAAAAATCAGCGAAGAACATTTGTTGTTCGATCTCATTTACAATCCTGAAGAAACAGCATTCTTAACAGCCGGTAAAACAAATGGGGCAACCATTTGTAATGGTTACAACATGCTAGAATATCAAGCTGAAAAATCTTGGGAAATCTGGAATAAATAAGTACCCAATTCACTTCACCAACCATCTCAAGACCTTATTTATTGAAATTTCCTATCAAATTGGGTTTTGTAATAGATTTAAAAAGAGTAATCAATTCTTTGCCAGTACTAGGGTTGTTACTATCTTGTAAGCATATAACATAGGATTATGTCTGAGGATAAACAACAAAAGCTACAAGAAAATTCAACGGAAGAAAAAACTACTGTCCAAGCAATTGAAAGCAAGGTAGAAGAAACTGTTGATGACAGTACAAATTCAACAGCGCAACCTGAAGAAAATGTACCTGAATCAAATGAATCTGCCGTAGAAACTGACGTCATGAATGAAATTGACGATTCTAACGCTGAAGATGCAGAAGATAGTGATACAGAAAAGAGACACGAAATTCCTATGCCAGACTACCATGAAATGAACATGGAAAACTTGGTTGGTGAACTACAGCGATTGGTAAAGAATGAAAAAGTTCAGGCCATAAGAAAGCATGTAGACAATATCAAAGATGAATTCAATCAGAAATTTGATGAATTTATTGAGGAAAAGAAAGAAGAATTTATCGCGAATGGCGGCAATGAAATTGATTTTAGATACAATTCCGTAGACAAAAGACAATTCAATGAAGTATATACAGAGTATAGAGAAAAGCGTAATCAATACTACAAAAGCCTAGAAAAAAGTCACAAAGAAAATCTAGCGTACAGGTTAGATCTAATTGAGCAATTAAAGGCATTGGTCAATGTAGAAGAAGATATAAACACAACGTATAACAACTTTAAAGATATACAAGCAAAATGGCGTCATGCCGGTCCTATACCTCGTGCAGATTACAATAATGTATGGAAAACCTACCATCACCATATTGAAATATTCTACGACTTTCTTAACATAAATAGAGATTTAAGAGATTTAGATTTTAAGCATAATCTTGAAGAAAAAAGTAAGATCGTTGCTAGAGCGGAAGAACTTGCCAAAGAACCAGATTTAAATAGGGCTTTCAGAGAATTACAAGTGCTGCATAAAATTTGGAAAGAAGATTTAGGTCCGGTAGGAAAAGACCATAGAGAAGAAATTTGGGATCGTTTTAGTGCTGCCACAAAAATTATACATGAAAGACGCCAAGACTATTTTAAGAATCTTGACAAAGTAAAAGAAGACAATCTAGAGCGTAAACATGCCATTATTACTGAAATAAATACCCTTACCGAAAATGTATCGGACAATCACGGTAAGCTTCAACAACAGATTAAAAAGTTAGAAGAACTTAGAGAAGCATTTTTCACGGCCGGACAAGTACCACAAAAAGTAAACTCTAAAACATGGAACAGTTTTAAGGCCGCTGTAAGAGAGTTTAATCAGCATAAAAACGCATTTTACAAAAACCTTAAAAAGGAGCAACAAGAAAATTTAGATAAAAAAAGAGCATTATTAGAGATAGCGATATCTTTAAAAGACAGTGAAGATTGGGATACTACTACTTCTGAAATGAAACGAATTCAAGGACAATGGAAAAAAATTGGCCATGTACCTAGAAAGTATTCAGATAAATTATGGAAAGAATTTAAAACGGCCTGTAATCACTATTTTGATAGATTAAATGCCCTTAAAAATGATGCTTTTAAAGAAGAAGAAGCAAATCTAAAGCAAAAAGAAGCTTTAATGGACCGCCTTAAATCTTTTGAATTAAGTGGCGACAAGTCTAAAGATCTTGCTGACATCAAAAAGTTTTCTGAAGAATGGAAAGGTTATGGTAGAGTTCCATTTAAAAAGAAAAACATTAACCAAAAATTCGATAAAATAATTGACGCTCTCTATCAAAAATGCGGAGTGAGTAAGCAAGAGTCGGAGTTATTGAAATACGGAAACAAAATTCAACAGCTTGCTGATAATGACAATCAAGAACGTGCTATACAAAATGAACGTACGTTTATCAGAAAGAAAATCGACGAAAGCAAAGATGAAATTAGACAGTTAGAGAATAATCTACAATTTTTCTCAAATGCTTCTGAAAGCAATCCTTTAGTTCAAGATGTCATAAAAAGAGTAAACCAACACAAAGAATCTTTAGCTGCATGGAAAGCAAAACTTAAAAAGCTAAATATTTTAAAAAACAATCTACTTAAAGAAGATGATGAAGGGGAATCTGCGGATGAAGCCCAAACAGAGGAATAAGTATTTTTAAGTTCTTGTAGATATAACATTTTAGCAATTCAATCGTTAATAAGTAAGAAAAAACCTACATTTATGATGTTAGGTAATATGTTATATCCAAAAAATGGTAAAACCAGAAATACCAAAAAACGAACAAACTAGATTAGAGGTTTTAAATAGTTTCAATGTTTTAGACACATTGGAGGAAAAGGAATATGATGCTATAACACGCATTGCTGCTGAAATATGTGATACACCCATGGCACTTGTTTCTTTAGTTGACAAAGATAGGCAGTGGTTTAAATCGCATCATGGTATTGACGCCACCGAAACACCAAGGGAACTTGCTTTTTGTGCTCATGCCATTAATTCCCCAGATTCCTTATTAATCGTAAATGATGCCAATAAAGATGACAGGTTCTATGACAATCCTCTGGTAACCGGCGGACCTACGGTTCAGTTCTATGCAGGTGCTCCATTGAACACCAAAGAGGGAGCTTCTATTGGAACGCTTTGCGTTATAGATACCAAACCAAGACAAGCTTTTACAGAAAAGCAACAAGCTTGCCTAAAAGATCTAGCTGACCAGGTAATAGCACAGTTAGAGCTACGAAAGCAAAACATTCAACAAAAACTAATCAATGAAGAATTACGTATAAAGAATGACCAGTTAAAACATTTATCATACCGACTAGCCCATGATATGAAAACACCATTACTTGGCATAAGTTCTATGGTAGCCTTTATCAATGAAGATTATGATGATTTACTTAAAGATACCGAAATACCAAGTTATCTAGGCACTATAGATAACAGGGTTGAGTATATGGAGGCATTGATCAACGGTATAATCAACTATAATTCTATAACCAATGCTGAAATAAAATTAGAAAAGTTTAACGTAACAAAAGAGTTACAACAAGTACTTCATAAGCACTCAGATATCCATAACGTAAAGTTACAACTGACCAATTGTGATCAAATTATAAACCAATCTTTAAATAGTTTTGATCAAATATTTAGGGATTTATTTTCCAACAGTCTAAAATTCGCCAACTCCCTTTCTACAGAAATCATAGTAACATTTAATGAAGACCAAGATTTTTATTACTTCACTTATGAAGACAATGGCCCCGGAATAGCAGAAAAATATTGGAAAAAAGTATTTGGACTTTTTGAAAAACTAGGCACAGATGATGCTAAGGATACGGGTATTGGTCTAACGACTATTAAAACATTAATAGAGAAACTGGGTGGACAAATAAGGATAAATAATCGTGAAAACAATAAAGAAGGCGTGTTTTTTAGTTTTTCACTTGCTAAGTTTCATGCGTTATAAATATATCAGGTACAACTTTAAACCATCAAAAAAATTTTTTAGCACGCATAAAAAAAGCCTCTATACTAGAGGCTTTCATATGATAAGTCAATAACGATTATTTGGCAACATTAACCGCACGTGTTTCCCTTATGACCGTTACTTTCACTTGACCAGGGTAGGTCATATCCGTTTGTATTTTTTGAGAAATTTCAAAGGATAGTTGAGCAGCTCTATCATCGTTTACTTTTTCACTTTCAACAATTACACGAAGCTCTCTACCTGCCTGTATAGCATATGCTTTTTGAACACCACTAAACCCAAAGGCAATTTCTTCTAGATCCTTTAAACGTTGAATATATGAATCTAACACTTGTCTTCTAGCTCCTGGTCTTGCTCCGCTTATGGCATCACAAACCTGTACTATAGGCGCAATCAATGTCTTCATTTCTATTTCATCATGGTGTGCTCCTATGGCATTGCAAACTTCTGGTTTCTCCCCAAATTTTTCTGCCCATTGCATACCTAAGATAGCGTGTGGAGTTTCCACTTCATTTTCAGTATTAGGTACTTTTCCTATATCATGTAAAAGTCCGGCTCGTTTGGCAATTTTAGGATTCAAGCCTAGTTCAGATGCCATTACACCACAAAGTTTTGCAACTTCTCTTGAGTGCTGTAACAAGTTCTGGCCGTAAGACGATCTATACTTCATTCTACCTACTGCACGAATAAGCTCTGGGTGAAGACCATGAATACCTAAATCTATAACGGTACGCTTTCCTATTTCAACAATTTCCGTTTCTATCTGCTTTTCGGTCTTCTTAACGATTTCCTCAATTCTTGCCGGATGAATTCTACCATCGGTAACCAGTTTATGAAGCGAAAGTCTTGCGACCTCTCTTCTAACTGAATCAAAACAAGAAAGTATAATTGCCTCAGGTGTATCGTCCACAATGATTTCTACACCAGTAGCTGCCTCTAAAGCTCTAATATTTCTACCCTCTCTACCAATGATACGCCCCTTTACATCATCTGATTCTATATTGAATACAGACACACAGTTTTCAACAGCTTCTTCCGTACCTATTCTTTGAATAGTATTGATAATGATTTTACGAGCCTCTTGTTGTGCGGTAAGTTTAGACTCTTCAACAGTAGACTGTATAAAGGCCATTGCATCTGTTTTGGCTGTTTCCTTTAAGCTTTCTACTAGTTGATTTTTTGCTTCATCCGCAGATAGACCAGAAATAACTTCTAATTGCTGAATTTGGCTTTTATGCATTTTATCCAACTCCTCATGACGCTTTTCAAAAAGTTGTCTTTTTTGTTCAACCTCTTTCAGCTTATTGTCTAATTGAGCATTCATGCTCTTATTTTTAGCAAGCTCACTACTTACTTGAGATTCTTTGTCTCTAGTTCTCTTTTCGGCATCATTGATTTTCTTATCCTTAGTATTGATAACTTTTTCATGCTCGGCCTTTAATTCTAAAAATTTTTCCTTTGCCTGTAATATTTTTTCTTTTTTGACACTTTCACCTTCTGCATTAGCGTCCTTTAAAATGCGTTCAGCATCTTTTTTAGCATTGATTATGGTTTTAGAGGCCTTCCCTTTTTCCAAAAATTTTGCAATCGCAAAACCTACTGCCAGCCCAACTATTGCGGCTATAACTATCATTGTACTATCCATAGTGTAATTTATTAATAAAAAAAAAGCCCACATTGGAGAAGTTTTGATCAAACTCCGGTAAACAGGTTTAGGGCTAACAGACTGATCAAGGATCCCTATACGAGTAGGGCCTGCTTTTACAATCTAAACTCACCCTTTTTAAAAAAAATAAATGTTGAGTTTGTCAAAAGGTATTACCAATGTGGGCAGTAACTTAATGTATTTATAAGAACGTTTTTATTTAAAAGCTAATTTAGAATTTACCAAGTCTTCAAGCGCTTTTAAACGTTCTTCAGCCTCTTTGGTACCCTCTACTTGCTCTATGCCATTCTGTTCAATTTTAGACGCAAATTGTAAGGCGCACATTGCCAATACATCTTGTTTGTCCCTAACTGCATAGTTCTGCTCAAATTTTTTAGCCAACTGTTCTATGTTCTTGGCCGCTTTACGCAAGCCTTCTTCTTGAGAGGGGTCAATTGTTAATGGATACACCCTATCAGCAATAGAAAGTTTTATTTTGAGCTTATCTGACATATTATTATAAACATTACTCCGATAATTGGGCTATACAATGATCCAACTCTCGTATTAATGTATTTATTTTAAGCTTAGCTTCTGTTTTATTGGTATTACTGCCAAGCATTGAGTTTGCAAGTTTAAGCGAATTATATTTTTCTTCCCATTCAGAAACTGTTTTACTAGCGTTCTCTTGAGAAGATTTTATTGTACGTAATTCTCTTTCCAATTCAATATTAGCATTGTTCAAAACCTCAAGTTTATGCAACAGCTTGCTAATTTTATTTTCTAAAGAATCAACGATTTTAATTAATTCGCTCATACATTACCGTCAATGCGATTTACACAAAGTTAACATACATATTATGACTTAGCAATAGTTTTGTGAAATATTCGTAGTTCATAAAATCTTAATTGATTTTTGCTTATGCAAAACGCTTTTACTTTATATTAATTTTAGCGGCATGTTCTTCATAGAATTGTCAATGATTATTTATTTTCGCAGTATTGCATTCTACCTATGAAAAAAATCTCAACAAGCCTGCTTTTTTTATTTTGTTTTGCCCTTTTTGCACAAAAAGATTATCCTAAAGGAGTTTTTGCCCCACCTATGGACATACCTATCATTTTGGCAGGTACTTTTGGCGAGCTGCGTTCTAATCACTTTCACTCTGGCGTGGACATAAAAACACAGCAAAGAGAAGGTATACCTATAAATTCAATTGGTGATGGTACAATAACTAGGATAAAAGTTTCTCTTTGGGGCTATGGTAAGGTATTATACATTGCACACCCTAACGGCTATACTTCTGTTTACGGGCATCTTCAAAAATTTTCCCCATCCATTGAAGAATACATCAAAAAAATACAATACGATAAAAAATCATTTGAGGTAGAAGTTTTTCCCGACTATGGCGAATTAAAAGTCTCAAAGGGAGAACTAATTGCCTATAGCGGAAACACTGGTGGTTCTGCCGGTCCGCACTTGCATTTTGAGATAAGAAGTAGTATTTCTGAAAAACCTACCAACCCGCTACTCTACGGTATGGATGTTGCAGATGCTACTAACCCGATTTTAGAGAAGCTATTTGTGTACCCACTAACCGATCAATCTCATGTAAACGGTAATTATAGCAGAACCCAAGTCAATTTCAAAAGACAAAGTGATGGCTCTTTTTTAGCAGATGACGTAACTGCGCTCGGTGATATTGGCATAGGCTTTGTTGGTTTTGACCGATTGGATATGGCCGCTAATAAAAATGGCGTTTACAGTGTAGAACTCAGTGTTAACGGTAAAGTGTACTCGTTATACGATTTTGAATCGTTCTCCTTTGGTGAAACTAGGTATATCAACACCTTAATAGACTATGATTACTATGGCAGAAATAGGCAGCGCATTCAAAAAAGTTTTAAATCCCCAGGTAACAATTTAAGTATTTATAAAGAATTGTTCAATGACGGAAAAATTAAGGTTAACGAAGGTCTAAGCTACAACGCAAAACTATTGATAAAGGATTTCGCAGGCAATAAACTTGTTATGAACATACCGGTTACGGGCAAGAAAAATCTTTTGGGCAACAAAAAAGAAACGATTACCACAGATAATTATATTACAGCAAAAAGGCCTAATAATTTTGATTTGGACGGTGCCAAGGTATATTTCCCTGCCAACACGTTCTATGAAGATTTTTATATCGACTTAAAAAAAGGAAAAGACACGGTTACCATACACACCAATACGGTGCCTGCACATAGAAATTTCACAATAACTTTTGATGTTTCCAAATATTCAAAAGAAGAGCAAAAACAGTTATTCATTGCCAGGTTAGACTCTAAACTACGACCTAGCCACGCAAACACCTATAAACGAGGTAATGAATTTACCACTCGCACCCGTAATTTAGGAACCTATACTTTAGCAAAAGACACTATTGCACCAACCATTAGAACCAAAAATTTCAAAGAAAAGCAGTGGTTGAACAATTATAAATACCTAAGTGTTCAAATTGCAGATGACCTTAGTGGTGTAGATACTTACAAGGCAACTTTGAACGGTGAATGGATTTTAATGGAATACGAACCAAAACGTAATACACTAACGTATAATTTTGACGATAAGATTGCTGACCAAACGCAATGCGTACTTAAAGTTACCGTTACTGATAATGTAGGTAATGAAAATACCTTGACCACTTCGTTTTATAGAAAATAGAATAATTGAAACTTAGCAATGTACAAAACCTTATAATACTGCTGTGCAGCACCATTGGTTTTGCCCAGAACGCTACTATTTCGGGTGTTGTATTAGATGAGAACAATAAACCGCTGCCCAATGTGAACATTACGGCCAAGGATTTGGGTACAATTTCCGACTCGGACGGATTTTACCTTCTGGAAATTATAGCAGATAAAGAAAATACGATTTCCTTTTCTCACGTAGCCTTTAAAGATGTAGTTCTTGAAAATTTAATCCTAACTACGAACGAAACATTTGAATTCAATCCGGTTTTAAAAAGTGATGTCACCCAAATAGATGGTGTTACCGTTACCGCTACAGGAGAAAGAACAACCAATAATATTCTGAACATTACCCCAGAAAAAATCAGAAAAATTCCTGGCGCAAATTCTGGTGTTGAAACCATACTGAAACTATTACCGGGCGTATCTTCTAACAATGAGTTGAGTACCCAATACGCTGTGCGAGGCGGTAACTATGATGAAAATTTGGTCTACGTTAATGAAATTGAAGTGTACAGACCATTTTTAATTCGTTCTGCGCAGCAAGAAGGGTTAAGTTTTGTAAATAGCGACCTTGTTCAAAATGTAAAGTTTTCCGCAGGAGGTTTTCAAGCCAAGTATGGAGATAAAATGTCCTCTGTACTTGACATTAAGTATAAAACGCCTACCCTATTTTCCCTGCGTGCAGATTTAAGTTTTTTGGGTGCTAGTGCCAGTTTAGAAACGATCTCTAAAAACAAAAAGTTAAGTTCGGTTTCAGGAATTCGCTATAGAAACAATGCATTATTAGTAAACAGTCAACAAACACAAAGCAATTTTAACCCTTCATTCACTGATGTCCAAAGCTATTTAACCTACCATGTCTCACCCAAATTTCAATTCAATTTTCTAGGAAATATTTCGGTCAACGATTACAAGAATGAACCCATTAACAGACAAACCAATTTTGGTACTATAGACAACCCGCAAGCCTTAATCGTTTATTATGAGGGACAGGAAACAAACAAGTACAATACTGCTTTAGCAGCTTTAAAAGGCAGTTATTTTTTAGATGAAAACACGACAATAAAACTTATTTCATCAATCTATCATACCACAGAAGAGGAATACTCAGATGTAATTGCCGCTTATGAACTGGGCGATATAGATAGTAATTTAAATAGCGATACCGCAGGCCAAGTTTTAACGTCTCGTGGTATTGGGTCACAATTCAATAGAACAAGAAACGACCTAGATGCTCTAATTTTCAACTTAGAGCATAAAGGAAACCACACCAAAAACAACTCGCTTTTGGAATGGGGCGTAAAATATACGCACGAGGATATAAGAGATCAACTAAGAGAATCTGAGTTTATAGATTCCGCGGAATATTCCATTAGACCTCCACGAACAGAATTCACGAACAACCAGCCTGCAGAACCGTTTGACGCCCCTTTAGTCGCTTATAATGGTCTCAGTGCTTTAAACTTTGTGAAAACAAATCGTTTTTCTGGATATATTCAAATTGGCACCCACAAAACTTGGAACAATACAGATATCTACTATAATGCAGGATTACGCTCTCATCATTGGACAGTTAGTGGTACCGGTGTTGATAAGGTATCACAAACAGTAGTTAGCCCAAGGGCACAATTTGCCATTAAACCAAATTGGGAAAAAGACATGTTGTTCAAACTTTCTACGGGCATTTACCACCAACCCCCGTTTTACAGGGAACTAAGAGATAGCACTGGCACTATACAACCTAATGTAAAGGCACAAAAGGCATTTCATTTGGTAGCAAGCAATGAATATAGTTTTCAATTATGGGACCGTCCGTTTACACTCATAAGCGAAGCGTACTACAAAAAATTGAACAATGTAAATCCGTATTCACTAGAAGATGTACGCATTAGGTATACGGCAACAAATGATACCGAAGCTTATGTCTACGGTGCAGAAGTACGACTAAATGGTGCTTTTGTTCCGGGCACCGAATCTTGGGTTAGTTTAGGCTATTTGAAAACAGAGGAAAATAGAGATAATAGAGGTTATATAGCTAGACCAACCGACCAACGCTTTAAATTTGGCATTCTTTTTCAAGATTACATACCCACCATTCCTGATTTTAAGATGTATTTAAATTTGGTATACCAGACCGGTGTTCCAGGTGGTTCTCCTAGTTATGCGGACCCATATATATTTCAGAATAGATTAAGAGATTATAAACGTGTAGATTTGGGAATTTCCTATATTTTTGCAAACAAGGACAAACAATATTCAAGTACACATTGGCTTCATAGTTTTAAAGAATTGAGTTTAGGTTTTGAAATTTTTAATCTCTTCAACAATCAGAATTCAATTACCAATACTTGGGTAAGGGATGCGGATAGCAAAAATGAATTTGCCGTTCCAAACTACCTTACATCTAGAGTACTAAATTTAAGACTGGGAATTCGCCTATAAAAAACAAAAATGAAAAGATTACTTTTCTTAATAGCACTTACTTCTACCCTAACAGTCATAGCTCAAAAGAACATTTACGAGAGTCCAAATTTTGACCAATTAAGTGAAGACCATCAGGTTTTGGCGATCATACCTTTTCTCACCAATTTAGATCTTAATGAGAAAGTATCTAAATCTGAACAAAAGAGATTAGAAGAAAATGAAGGGTATGCTGTACAAAATGCCCTTGAAACCTATTTTTCTAAACGAAGTAAAAAGAAAAAATTACCGGTAACTTTTCAAAACATAGAAAATACCGCTGCAATATTAGCTAAGAAAAATATAAGCTATGAGAATATTGATGTATACACCACCAAAGAGTTAAGTGAAATATTGGGTGTAGATGGTATCATAAGCGGTACGTTGGATCTAAATATACTATTGTCCAACGGCGTACCTACAGAATTCAGTTTTACGGATTACTTCTCTGGCGGTGCCAATTATGGAAGAATAGGTATAAAGATCAGTGATGGCAATACCGGCAAACTTCTATGGAAGTATGAAAAAGAAATAAATAAAAAGACAGGTAAAAACACTACCGATCTTATTGATCGTATGATGAAATTAGCTATTAGAAAATTTCCGTACGAAAGAGAGCGCAAACGCGATAGAAACAAGAGCTAATTACGCTTCAATTATTTCTTTAAGAACATTGACGGTATAATCAATATCTTCTTTTGTATTGTACGTTGAAAATGAAAAACGAACAGAAGGCTTTTTCATATCTTCATCACTTAGAATTTGTGTTAGTACATGAGAGCCCATGTCACTACCAGATTGGCAAGCACTACCTTTAGAACAAGCAATACCTTTCATATCTAAATTAAATAGCAGTAACATAGCCTTTTCTTCTTCAATTGGCAAACAAACATTAACTAAGGTATAAGTACTTTTTTCCAAATCTCCAGAGTGTCCGTTAAATTTGGCACCTGGTATAGCAGACTTCACCTGATCTATAAAATAAGACTTTAAATCTTCTACATATTTCTTTTCTGTTTCCAAATTATCATAGGCATGTTTAAAAGCCTCTTCCAAACCTACAATGTTATGGAATGATTCTGTTCCTGCCCGTAAGCCTCTTTCTTGAGAACCGCCCGAAATCATACACCCAAGACCAGAATTTTTTCGAATAAAAGCAAAACCAACACCTTTTGGACCATGAAATTTATGAGCTGCAGCAGCCAAAAAATCAATAGGAAAAGCTTTTACATCCCAATTATAATGTCCTAAAGATTGTACAGTATCAGAATGCACCAAAGCCCCGTACTTTTTGCTTAATAGGGTAATTGCCTCTAAGTCTATCTTATTCCCAATTTCATTATTTACATGCATTAGGCTCACCAATTTTTTAGAATCATCTTTCTGCAATAAAGATTCTAAATGTGCTAAATCTGGATTTCCATAGGCATCAAGATCAACATATAATAATTTTATTAGCCCTTTCTCCTCCAATTCTTCTACGGTATGTAAAACAGCATGGTGCTCTATTCTTGTCGTAATAATAGTCGTAACCCCTAAATCACGTACGGCACATCTTAGAATCATATTATCCGCCTCCGTACCACCAGAAGTAAATATTATTTCAGAAGGTTGGGCATTCATATATTTAGCAATGGTTTTACGCGCGCTTTCAATAGCTGTTTTAGCGGTTCTACCAAACCTATGCGTAGAAGATGGGTTACCATAGGTAGCCAAGGCTTCTTGCATTTTGGCAATAACGTTAGAATGTACTTGAGTTGTTGCGGCGTTATCCAAATATACATGTTTCATATATGTGCATTCTTATATAAATAAAGCGCAAAAATAGTTAATTAACCTATAAATGACCCTTAAGCAAAGGAAGGTTTTCCAAATTTTAAATTAAATTTGACCTATGAAAAAATACCTTTTAATTGGTTGTTCCATTTTGTTCTTTGGATGTAATGATGGTGACTTACAAATAGAAACCGTTGATTTTGATAGTATAGAAACCGTACAATCATGCAATACTATTTCAGCATCTACAGAAAATGTTTTGTTCAAGATAAATGGAGATGAAGCTTTGGTATTGACTTTACCAAGCGGGCTTTTAAAAAATGAAGCTTCTACTACCAGTATAGAAAGTGCAGTTCCTGGAAACTCTCAAATCAGTTATCGAATTTTTTCCGAAACAGTGACCAGTGCATATTTTTGCGACTCGCCACCACCACTTACACCAACTGTGCTTGAGGAAATTGAAGCCACAGGAGGTAGCATCATAATAACCACAACCGCATCAGAAGACAATGTAACTTTTAGTCATTTGGTTCAACTAAGCGGTGTTACCTTCTTAAATGAGAACGGTAGTAGAATTACCGATTTACAGATCAATGAATTTGGTACGGTAACCACATCTACAGAGTAACTAATTAATAATTCTGGAAAATATATACCTCTGTAGCGCCCAAGCCATATTTTTGGTAGTCCGCGTCATAAAATTTAACGTTGTCATATTTTCTGAATAAATAACCTAGTTCTTCCTTTAAGACGCCTTCACCCACACCATGAATAAATACTATTTTTTGAATACGTTTATTTATGGCAAAATCCAATTGTCTTTTAGCGGTATCTAATTGTAGATTCAGCATATCAAACTTGCCCATAGATTTAGGATTTTTAACAAGCTGATTAATATGGAGGTCAACTTCCATTTTGGGTGCAGTACGCTCTTTTGGTTTTAGAACGTTCGTTTTTCTTCGCTTTGGTAATTCCTTTTCTTTTTTAATCTTGGCAATTTCATAATTACTAACCTTTATTTCATTAGAAACCAATACAAGTTCACGAGCTGCAAATGTTAAAGGAAATCCGTCTTCACTTATGAGTGTAACAGTATCATCAATTACAGATTCGACAACGCCTTTTATGACGTCATCAATTGTTTCTACGGTATCACCAATCTTAAATTGAGACATGTTTTTGTTTTGTAAACACAAAAATAATGGTAATTTTCCGACTATTAATTAATTTACAGATGCGCGTAAAGGCATTAATTCTTTTTTTAGCATTGGAAAATTTTATGCTTCCCTGTTTTACTAAACAGTTGCTTGGTGTAGATTGCCCTGGATGTGGATTGCAACGTTCTTTATTATTTTTGAGCAAGGGCGAATTTGTTTCCGCTTTTTTAATGTATCCTGCAATTTACCCTATGCTAGCATTATTTACCTTCTTAGGAGTCAACAAATTTTTTCCCATTAAATATTCTAATCATATTACCATTACTCTTGCGGTATGTACCGTAGGTTTTATATTAACCAATTACATTTTAAAATTCATTTAATTAAACCTTTACGTTATGGAACAACAAAAATTACCCAATGCAACCCTTATTTTAATTTTAGGTATTGCCGGATACCTATGCTGTTGCTTTGCAGGAATTGGAATAATACCTGCTGGAATTGCATTTTTTTTAGCAACTAAATCCGAAAAAATTTATAAAGAAAACCCTGAATTATATGACAATTACAAACAAATAAAAACAGGAAAGACAGTATCCTTAATTGCATTAATCTTATGTGCATTGATGGTTATTCGCTTTATATACGTTATAACTACAAGCGATTGGGATGCAATGATGGAACAACAACAAGAGATATTGGAACAATGGGGCCTAGAACAATAAATAAATGAACAATTCCGAATATCAACAAATACCAGGCTCTAGCAATGCATTAACTTTTGGCATTTTATCTATTGTATTAACCCTTTTCTGCTGTGGTCCTTTTGGGGCTATATTCAGCTTTATTGGTTTGAGCAATGCTAAAAACGCAAAGCGTTATTTTGAAGCAAACCCTGGTAATTATAGAGGATACGAAAATATTAATACGGGAAGAATTCTCTCTTATATCGGTTTAGCACTATCGCTAATTTACCTGATATTTTGTATACTATATTTTGGATTGATCATCGCATTATTTACTACTGCAGATTTTCAATAAAAGCAATAATCAAAAAAAATCCCCGACTTACATCGGGGATTTTTTTATTATTAATTTTTAAACTCTTTCAGTGTTTTAATTATAATTGAAACACAATCCAAAAGCTGTTCTTTTGTCATCACCAATGGCGGTGCAAATCTTATAATATTACCGTGTGTAGGTTTAGCAAGTAGACCATTTTCTTTAAGTGCCATGCAAATATCCCATGCAGTAGAACTATCTTCACTGTCGTTAATAAGTATAGCATTTAATAAACCTTTACCACGAACACTATTTACCAAATCTGTATGTGGAATAAACTTATTGAGTTCATCTCTAAAAAGTTCACCAAGTTCAAAAGCATTTTCGGCTAACTTTTCTTCCTTTACCACCTCTAAAGCAGCTATGGCAACAGCAGCCGCTATAGGGTTACCTCCAAAAGTACTTCCATGGTTACCTGGTCTAATAACTCCCATAATCCTATCATCTGCTAAAACAGCAGAAACTGGGTATGCACCACCTGATAATGCCTTACCTAAAATAAGAATATCTGGTTTTACCTCTTCATAATCTACAGCGATCATTTTACCGGTTCTAGCGATACCGGTTTGTACTTCATCTGCAATAAATAGTACATTATACTTCTCGCATAATGCTTTGGCTCCGCTTAAATAACCTTCAGAAGGCACGTAAACTCCTGCTTCACCTTGTATAGGTTCCACTAAAAAACCTGCAACATTCGTGTTTGATTTTAAAACTTCTTCTAGAGCCGAAAGATTATCATACTCTATTTTAATAAATCCGTCTGTATACGGTCCAAAATTCTTTCGGGCAACAGGGTCGTTAGAAAAAGAAATTATGGTAGTTGTTCGTCCATGAAAATTATTCTCACAAACAACAATTTCAGCATTGTTCTCTACAATTCCTTTTTCCTCATACGCCCATTTTCTACAAATTTTTAGTGCCGTCTCAACAGCTTCAGCACCGGTATTCATAGGTAACAACTTATCAAAATGAAAAGTTTCCGTAGCATATTTTTCATACTTGCCCAGCATATCATTATAAAATGCCCTCGAGGTCAAGGTAAGGGTCTTTGCCTGTTCTGTCATTGCATTAACAATTTTTGGATGACAATGACCTTGGTTAACTGCAGAATACGCAGAGAGAAAATCATAATACTTTTTACCTTCAACGTCCCATACATAAACACCTTCACCTTTGCTTAATACAACAGGTAATGGGTGATAATTGTGTGCTCCGTGTTTATCTTCTAATGCAATAGCATCTTTAGAAGATGTGATGTTTTCTAAAATTGACATGATAAAATTACTTTAAATAAAACTTTAGCAATTCCTTCTATACCTTTTTCCTTTCGAAGAGTCGAAAATTCAGCGTGGGAGAGAAATCATCCTTGTAGAATTTCAAAAGTACAAATTTATAATATGAATCATAAAATTTACGCTAAAACGTTTCAATATCTTGTTAATACTATCACTAACTATATTCCCAATCCAAAGAAACCCATTATTTTTGCGCTATGCGAAAAAAGAAGAAACGTTTAGTTTTTGAAAATGTAACCGTTACCGATGCTGCTGCCAAAGGCAAAACCATAGGTAAAGCTCCAGATGGTAGGGTAATTTTCCTGAACAACACTGTACCAGGTGATGTGGTAGATGTACAAACCACTAAAAAGCGAAAAGCTTATTTTGAAGGCACTGCGATCAATTTCCATAGTCTTTCCGACAAAAGGGTTGATCCAGTTTGTCAGCATTTTAATGTATGTGGTGGTTGTAAGTGGCAAGATATGGGCTATGAGCATCAACTTTTTTATAAGCAAAAAGAAGTTGAAAACAATCTTAAAAGAATTGGGCATTTAGATCTACCAGAACTTACACCAATACTTGGTTCAGAGCAACAATATTTTTACAGAAACAAAATGGAATTTTCGTTTTCCGATAGCCGTTGGCTAACTCTTGACGAAATTCAATCTGATCAACAAATTGACAACAAAAATGCCTTGGGTTTTCATATACCAGGCATGTGGGATAAAATATTGGACATTAAAAAATGTCATCTTCAAAAAGACCCATCAAACGCAATTCGTTTAGAAACAAAAAGATTTGCGATTGAAAATGGATTAACCTTTTTTAATCCAAGAAACCAATATGGAATGTTACGTACTTTAATGTTACGAACATCATCTATTGGCGAAATTATGGTTTTGGTACAATTCTTTGAAAATGACAAAGAGAAAAGGGAGTTGCTGTTAAACCATCTTTCTAAAACATTTCCAGAAATAACATCTATGTTATATGTAATCAATCCAAAACAGAATGATACCATATACGATCAAGAAATTATCTGTTTTTCTGGTAGAGATCATATATTCGAAGAAATGGAAGGCTTGAAGTTTAAGATAAACGCCAAATCTTTTTATCAAACGAATTCAGAACAAGCATATGAGTTATATAAGATCACCAGAAATTTTGCAGATTTAAAAGGTGATGAATTGGTATATGATTTATATACAGGCACAGGAACCATTGCTCAATTTGTTTCAAAAAAAGCTAAAAAAGTAATTGGAATTGAATCTGTCCCAGAAGCTATTTTAGATGCCAAGGCAAATGCAGAGCGAAACAGAATTGAAAACGTAGATTTTTTTGTAGGCGATATGAAAAATGTTTTCAATGAACAGTTTATTGCTCAAAACGGTGTGCCAGATGTTATTATAACAGACCCACCTCGTGATGGCATGCATAAAGATGTAGTACAGCAAATATTGAACATTGCACCTAAAAAAGTAGTTTATGTGAGTTGCAATAGCGCCACACAAGCAAGAGACTTAGAACTGATGAAGGAGATGTATACCATTACAAAGGTTCAGCCTGTAGACATGTTTCCGCAAACGCATCATGTAGAAAATGTTGTACTTTTAGAAAAGAAAGCCTAAAATGAAAAAAATTCACATCGGGTTACTACTATTATTAGGAATAATCTTTATCTCATCTTGTGAAAAAGATGATATCTGCGTAGAAGGTGACACTCCTTTGCTGGTCATAGAATTTTACGACGCCGAAGATACATCCACCTTAAAGGAAGTTCCAACTTTAAGGGTTGTTGGTGTAGGACAAACAATAACCGTAAATACAGTGACAGATCGCAGTAATTTGAGCACCATTTCTATACCACTAAAAACAGATGAAGACAGTACTAGCTTTATATTAATTAATAGCTCAGTGTCTGAGGATGATGGTGCCGAAACAGGAAACCTGGACACCATTAATTTCTCTTATTCCAGAATTGAAGATTTTCTTTCACGCGGATGTGGTTTTATTGTCAATTATGATGAACTAACAGCAAATGTAACAGCGGATACCGATAATTGGATTCAAGATATAGAAATCACACAGTCTTTAGTCACCAACTCAGATTCTACACATGTCAAGATATTTCATTAGTCTTATAGTACTTTTAACTACGGTTACCGTATTAGGTCAAAATAAACCTATAGACCTTAACCCTAAAGACACGGTTGAACACAAACAATATTATGGACTTAGGTTAGGTATAGATTTAAGTAGGATAATCACTGGTTCGTTAGATGATAATTATACAGGGTTTGAAATTGTAGCCGATTACCGACTAACACAAAATTTGTATTTAGCAGCAGAATTAGGTAGTGAAGAAAAAACAAGACAGGAAGATCTTTACAATTTTACAACTTCAGGAAACTACATTAAGATAGGGGTCAACAAAAACAACTATGCAAATTGGTATGGTGAACGTAACCTGATTTACATAGGAGGTAGATTGGCATTCAGTACGTTTGACAATACTTTAAATAACTACCAATATTTTGACACCAATAGATACTGGAATCCGGATGACTTCGCCAATGGTTCTGATACTCCCGAGAACTTCTCAGGGCTTTCAGCAACCTGGCTAGAAGGTGTATTTGGCACTAAAGTAGAATTATTACATAATGTGTATGTTGGCGCTAGTGTGCGCTTAGGACTCATTCTTAGCCAAAAAGAAGATGAACGTTTTCCAAACCTATGGGTTCCCGGCTTTAATAAAGTTACTTGGGATAGTAATTTTGGTGTTGGATACAACTTCAGCATCTCATACTTTTTGCCTCTTTACAAAAAGAAGAACAAAGCAAAGAAAAAAGTTGAAAGTTCAACCGAACCCCAAGGTCCGCCACCAAGACAGAACGAAGGTTTATAAAACCTTAAACCCTTTGGTGAAAATCCATTTCATTACAATTTTTTCAACACCTTCAATGTTGGCCACAGCAAACTTAGGGGCTAAAAATGATGCCAAAATTGCGGCAATTACAGATGAATAAATTGAACTAATTGTTAAAGTCATATACAATACCACACGGAAAACAATAAAAAGTATTGCGAAAGCTAAAAAGTTAAAAACTAATACTTTGTGTTTTAATTTCATTTCTCAGTTCTGTTTTGATGTTTAGCTTTTTTACTACCTTCATACATCTCGTATTTTACCAACCTAGATTCTAGGTGACTATTAAAAACTTTTATTTTTCTAGACGGTCGTAAACCCACAAACTTCAAGGCAGGTAAATTACTAGTTACAAACCAAGCATTGGTTCCTGGATATCCCTGTTTTAAAGTATCTCCAATAGCACTATAAAAATTTTCCATCTCTATATCCAAACGTTCGCCATAAGGAGGGTTAAAACACATATGTAAAGTTCCCTCGGTTTGTTTGGTAGTTCTGAAAAAATCTTTTCTTTCAACGGTAATATAATCCTCTAGATGAGCATTCTCTATATTATCCTGCGCCTTTCTTACTGCTGAAGGTGCTTTATCATATCCAATAATCTTATAATGAAACTCTCTTGTTTTCTTCAAACTAGATTCTACAATCTTCTCATATAGTTCAGCATCAAAATCTGTCCATTTTTCAAAAGCAAAACTCTTTCTATTAATATTTGCAGGTATATTGCATGCTATCATAGCCGCTTCTGTCAACATAGTACCACTACCACACATAGGATCCATAAAATCACATTGACCGTCCCAACCACTTAACAAAAGTAAACCTGAGGCAAGTACCTCGTTAATAGGAGCAATATTAGTAGCTGTACGGTACCCTCTTTTATGTAATGAATAACCAGAACTATCCAATGATACATTACATTCATTATTGTGAATATGAATATTAATACGTAAATCTGGATCTTTAACATCAACATCTGGCCTAGAACCATCAGTATCTCTAAACTTATCTACAATAGCATCTTTAGTTTTTTGAGACACGTACAAAGAATGCGTAAACTGATCTGAATTTACCGTAGCATCTATTGCAAAATTTTCACTGACAGAAAGATATTCCGTCCAGTCCATTGCATAGATTTTCTTATAAAGATCATTTTCATCCCTAACTCTAAATGAATGTATAGGTTTAATTATTTTAATTGCGGTACGCAAGCAAAGATTAGCCTTATACATAAATCCGTTATCTCCTTCAAAAGATACATTTCTAACACCTTCTACAACATTACTTGCACCAAGATTTCTTAGCTCCTTAGATAAAAGTTCCTCAAATCCGAATAAGGTCTTAGCGACCATCTTAAAATTATTACCCATATTCATTTTTTCTCGAACCACAAAAATACGCTAATTTTGACGCCTGTTTAATTTATGACCTATTTCCTTTTATAAAAGGTTTATCAGCAACACATGATTTATATATTACCTATTCTAGGAGTGCTTATTAGTTTTCTTTTTGTGGTTGTTGCAAAACCCAAAAAAAATGAGTCCTTTAAACTTTTATTAGCTTTTAGTGGAGCATTTCTGTTAGCCCTAACAATTTTTGAAATGTTACCGGAGGTATATGCAAATACCAACCCAAAATCTATTGGTGTTTTTATTATGTTGGGCATACTATTTCAAATTTTCTTAGAGTTTTTCTCAAAAGGAGCTGAACACGGCCATGTGCACATTTCCAAGGAAAGTCAGAACTTTCCATGGTTACTATTTTTTAGTCTTTGTATACATTCATTACTAGAAGGTCTTCCAATAGGCACAAATGACACAATCATATACGGTATATTAATTCACAAAATTCCAATTGCAATAATCTTAAGCATTTTTCTTTTAGGCTTAAACATTAAGCCACTACATGCTGCTTTTTTTATGCTATTATTTTCCGTAATGACTCCTATCGGCACTTTATTAGCCAATACAACAACTATTCTATCAAGGTACGGCATGTATTTAAATGCTTTAGTAATTGGCGTATTCTTACATATATCAACAGTAATTTTATTTGAAAGTTCTGAAGGTCATAAATTCAATCTGCGAAAACTTTTGGTAATTATACTAGGTATCACCATTGCTTATTATTTATAAATGTTCAGTAAAGAAGAATCGAGAAAACTACGAGAAGAATTTTGGATTGCATTTGGAAAATCCTTTCCAAATAAATGGACTTTATATAAAACTGAAATTAAGGGATTATCTTTTAAATTTCATTTTGATTTAAAAAGGGCTATAGTATCTATAGATGTAGATTCAGATTTTGAACAACGAATAAGAGTATGGGATAAATTAGTTGCCCTAAAATCAATTTTACTAAATGATTATTTACATGAAGCTATCTTCGAAGATTTCTATATACTAGAAAACAAAAAAGAGATATCAAGAATTTATGTAGAGCTAAACCATGTATCTATACACAACAAGAATACTTGGAGAGAAACGATGGAATTCTTAAACCAGAACATGCTACAGATAGAAAGGTTTTATGAAGAGTATAAAGATATCATAGATTCATGAATTACATTCTATTGTTGAATCTATTAGACTACATCTAGATAGATGAAAAACCAATGGCTTATTGCACCGCACAGGACAAAAAGATGCCATATGAAATGATTATAGGGGATTCTTCTAACGGCATAAAAAATTATCCCAATAGTATAGAATGCACCACCTAGCATAAGTAAATTAATTCCATTTTCTGACGTATTATCTACTAAATTTTGAAAATCGAATACTATCAACCATCCCATAGCTAAGTATAGCAACAATGATATAATTTCAAACTTACCGGTAAAAAACAATTTTAAAATAGTCCCCACAGCTGCAATTCCCCATACCGTTCCAAATATCAACCACCCATTACCGTTAATAAGAGTTATAAGTGCAACAGGGGTATATGTACCTGCTATTAAATAATAGATATTGATATGATCAAGAATTCTGGTTCTTAGTTTCCATATTCTATTATCTACAGCGTGATAGATAGTGGACACGGTTAACATACTAATTAATGATATACTATAGATAATAATACCTATTGTAGCATATACCGATTTATGACTATTGGCGTTGATTAAAACAATCATACCTACCATTGCCAATACGGCACCAACACCATGAGAAATGGTATTAAATTTTTCTTCCTTTTCTAACGAATTTAGATATGGCATAACGACTATTTTAACTTAATCCCTATCATAGGCTTTTGGCACATATAGTATTACTTATTATCTATTTGCGCCAAAATTAAGTCTATTAAATATTATGTGATAATGCTACGGTAATTATTGAAAAGATATATTGGTAATCCTTGACTTTCACTTTAGGTGAGTCGTCCTGAAATAGGTTGAC